>NZ_JAMBDT010000004.1:0-106736 GCF_025143765.1 Gordonia sp. p3-SID1431 | reverse complement strand
GTCACCATCGTGCGGATCTCGACCGCCGAGCAACTCGCCGACGAGATGACCAAGCGCGCCGCCGACGCCGATGTCGTGATCATGGCCGCCGCGGTCGCCGACTTCCGACCGGTTGCGGTCGCCGAGTCGAAGATCAAGAAGGGCGACGAGGGGCCGGCGCCGATCCACCTCACCACCAATCCCGACATCCTGCGCGGACTCGTCACCGCACGCGACGAGGGCCGCATTCCCACTGCCACCGTGATCGTCGGGTTCGCCGCCGAGACCGGCGACGAGACCGGCGGTGTCCTCGACCACGGCCGCGCCAAGCTCGCCCGCAAGGGCTGCGACCTCCTCGTCGTCAACGCCGTCGGCGACGGCAAGGCCTTCGGGACCGAGGACAACACCGGCTGGTTGCTCGCCGCCAACGGCGACGAGACCGCCTTGCCCTTCGGGTCGAAAACACTCATGTCGAGTCGGATACTTGACGAAGTGCGGCAACTGGTGCCTGATGGTCGAGGAGCTCGACCGACCGATTAGGTTGGAAACATCCCCGGCCAGTCGGACTGGCCGACACCGCCAGCGGCGCGGCGACCATCGACGCGCGTAGATCTCGAGAGGATCTGATGACCACCTCGTCACGCCTGTTCACGAGCGAATCCGTCACCGAGGGACACCCCGACAAGATCTGTGACGCGATCAGCGACTCGATTCTCGACGCCATCCTCACCGACGATCCGAAGGCGCGTGTCGCAGTCGAGACCCTCGTGACCACCGGACAGGTGCACGTCGCCGGCGAGGTCACGACCACCGCCTACGCCGACATCCCCAAGATCGTTCGCGACAAGGTCCTGGAGATCGGGTACGACTCGTCGACGAAGGGCTTCGACGGCGCATCGTGCGGCGTGAACGTCGCCATCGGTGCGCAGTCCCCGGACATCGCGGGTGGCGTCTTCAACTCGCACGAGAGCCGCAGCGGCATCTCGGAGGACGAGATCGACAGCCAGGGTGCCGGCGATCAGGGCCTCATGTTCGGCTACGCCACAAACGAGACCCCGGAACTCATGCCGGTTCCCATCGCGCTGGCCCACCGCCTGTCGCGGCGCCTCACCGAGGTGCGCAAGAACGGCACGCTCCCGTACCTGCGCCCCGACGGCAAGACGCAGGTCACCATCGAATACGACGGTGACACCCCGGTCCGCCTCGACACCGTGGTCCTGTCGACGCAGCATGCCGCCGACATCGACCTCGACAATCTCCTCGCGCCGGACATCAAGAAGCAGGTCGTCGACGCGGTGCTCGCCGAGATCGATCTGCCGACCCTCGACACCACCGACTACCGTCTGCTGGTCAACCCGACCGGCAAGTTCGTCCTCGGCGGCCCGATGGGTGACGCCGGCCTGACCGGCCGCAAGATCATCGTCGACACCTACGGCGGCATGGCCCGTCACGGCGGCGGCGCGTTCTCCGGCAAGGACCCGTCGAAGGTCGACCGCAGCGCGGCCTACGCGATGCGCTGGGTGGCCAAGAACGCCGTGGCCGCGGGACTGGCGAACCGCATCGAGGTCCAGGTCGCCTACGCGATCGGCAAGGCCGCACCGGTCGGCCTGTTCGTCGAGACGTTCGGCACCGAGAACGTCGATCCGACTGTCATCGAGCGGGTCATCACCGAGAACTTCGACCTGCGTCCGCTCGCGATCATCCGCGACCTCGACCTGCTGCGCCCGATCTACGCACCGACCGCCGCGTACGGCCACTTCGGTCGCACCGACGTCGACCTGCCGTGGGAGCGGACCGACCGCGCGGAGAAGCTGCGGGCCGCCGCGGGTCTGTAGACCCTCTGCGGAAGTACTCTCACTGACACCCAAAGGAGCACGGGTCCCGGCCGCCGAGCTGCCGGTGGCCCGTGTTCTTCCTGTTCTGGGGCTCGCTCACCTCGACCGTCCCTTCGATTACCTGATCGACGTCGACCAGGACGAGGACGCGCAGCCCGGTGTTCGTGTCCGCGTGCGATTCTCGGGTCGGCTCGTCGACGGCTACCTCCTCGAGCGCATCGAGAAGAGCGATCATCCCGGCAAGCTGGGCTGGCTCGACCGGGTCGTGTCCGCCGAGCCGGTACTGACCCGGCAGCTGGCGACGCTGTGCCGTGCGGTGGCCGATCGGTACGCGGGCACGATGGGCGACGTCGTGCGCCTGGCCATACCGCCGCGGCATGCGCGCACCGAGAAGGAGACGACGCCCGACCCGGCCGCTGTCGTCGAATCGCCCGGCCTCGCCGACTGGCATCGGTATGCCCTGGCCGACTCCTACGTGGAGAACCTGGCCGACAGTCATCCGCGGGCCGTCTGGCAGGCCCTACCGGGGGAGGACTGGCCGCGCCGTCTCGCCGAACTCGCCGCGGCGACCCTCGCAGGGGGACGCGGGTGCATCCTCGTCGTTCCCGATCAGCGTGATCTCGATCGGGTGTGGGCCGAGTGTGAGCCGTTGATCGGCGACCGTGGGGTCGCGCTGTCCGCCGGACTCGGACCCACCGCGCGCTACCGCCGATGGCTGGCCGTGCGCCGCGGTGCCGCGCAGCTGGTGATCGGTACCCGAAGCGCGGTGTTCGCGCCGGTCAAGGACCTGGGCCTGGTCGTCGTGTGGGATGACGGCGACGACAGCATGGCCGACCCACGGGCGCCCTACCCGCATCCCCGCGAGGTGGCGGTGCTGCGGTCGCACCACGAGCGGTGCGGCCTGCTGCTCGGCGGGTTCGCCCGGACCGCCGAGGCGCAGGCGCTGGTGGTCTCGGGCTGGGCGCACGACCTCGTCGCCGACCGCACGACGGTCCGCACCCGCAGCCCCCGTGTCCAGGCGATCTCCGACGACGACCGGCAGATCGCACGCGACCCCATGGCCCGGTCGGCGCGCATCCCCGAAGTCGCGTTCGACGCGGCGCGGTCGGCGTTCGCCGCCGATCGTCCGGTGATCTTCAGCGTCCCGCGCCGGGGTTACGTGCCGTCGCTCGCATGCACCCGCTGCCGCGAACACGCGCGGTGCCGGGCCTGTCACGGACCGTTGCAGCTCGATGCCGACCTAAGACTGAGCTGCCGCTGGTGCGGACGGCCCGAACGGTCCTTCCGGTGCCCGGAGTGCGGCAACACCTCGGTGCGCGCGACGGTGACCGGTGCACGCCGGACCGCCGAGGAGCTGGGACGAGCCTTCGCCGGCGTGCCGGTGCTGACCAGCGGCGGCAATACGATCCTCGACGAGATCGAACCCGGCGCACGGCTCGTCGTCGCGACGCCCGGCGCGGAACCGGTGGCCCCGGGCGGATACGGCGCCGCGATCGTCGTCGACACTTGGGCACAGCTCGACCGGGCCGACCTGCGTGCCGAAGAGCACGCGGTCCGGCGGTGGATGGCGCTCGCCGCGATGGTGACCCCGCACGGTGACGGTGGGCGAGTGGTGATCGTCGCCGATTCGGCGCTCGCACCCGTGCAAGCCCTGATCCGTTGGGACCCGGTGGGTTTCGCCTCGATCCAGTTGCAACAGCGCGTGGAACTCGGATTCCCCCCGGCGGTGACGATGGCCTCGGTCGACGGGCCGACCGGGGTGATCACCGACTTCGTCGAGCACCTCGAGTTACCCTCCGACGCCGATGTTCTCGGCCCGGTGCCGTTGCCGCCCGGCGTCCGCCCACCGGCCGGCAGTGCCGAGTGGGAGGCCGCCGCGGACGACGAGATGGATCGCATCCTGGTGCGGTTGCCGCGCAAGCACGGACGGCTCCTCGCCGAGGCGCTCGTCGCGGGCCAGGTGCGCCGCAACACACATCGACAGACCGGGCCGATCCGGGTGCAGATCGACCCGCCTACGATCGGATGAATGCGCATCGTTTTCGCCGGGACCCCCGAGGTCGCCGTGCCGTCGTTGCAGGCCCTCATCGACTCGCCATCGCATGAGGTGGTCGGGGTCATCACCCGGCCCGACGCCGTGTCCGGCCGCGGCCGCAAGGTGATGCGGTCACCGGTCGGACAACTCGCCGACGAGCGTGCGCTCGAGGTGATCACCCCGCGCCGGTTGTCGGAGCCGGAGGTCGACGACGTGCTCCGGCGCTGGGCTCCCGACTGCGGTGCCGTCGTGGCCTACGGCGGGCTCGTACCGCCCGGACTGCTGGACCTGCCATCCCACGGTTGGATCAATCTGCACTTCTCGGTGCTGCCCGCCTGGCGGGGTGCCGCTCCGGTCCAGGCCGCCATCGCCGCCGGCGACGAGGTGACCGGGGCCAGCACGTTCCGGCTCGAGAAGGGTCTCGACACCGGTCCGGTCTTCGGGGTGCTCACCGAGACCATCCGACCCACCGACACCAGCGGTGATCTACTCGGGCGTCTTGCCGATGCCGGGTCGGGACTGTTGCTGTCCACGCTCGACGGCCTCGAGGCCGGTGAACTCGCCCCCGAACCGCAGCCGACCACGGGGGTGAGCCACGCGCCCAAGGTCGAGGTCGAGGACGCGCGGATCCGCTGGGAACTGCCGGCACACATCATCGATCGCCTGGTTCGCGCGTACACACCAGCACCCGGACCGTGGACCAGCCTCGACGACGCGCGGATCAAGGTCGGGCCGGTGTCGGTCGCGTCGGCCGACGATCCCGGTCTGCCCGATGCGGCGCGGGACGGCGGCCTGGCGCCCGGTGCACTCGCCGTCACGAAGAAGGCGGTGTTCGTCGGAACCGGTTCGCAGCCGGTCAAACTCGGCACCGTACAGCCGCCGGGGAAGAAGCCCATGCCCGCCGCCGACTGGGCTCGTGGCGCGCGCCTGACCGACGGGACGGTCCTGGGATGAGCGGCAAGTTCCGGCAGAAGGACCTCGATCCCGCGCGCGTGGCCGCCCGCGACACCCTCCGCGCAGTGCGCGAACGCGACGCGTATGCCAACCTCGTCCTGCCGAAGATGCTGCGCGACAGAAAGATCGAGGGACGAGACGCTGCCTTCGCCACCGAGCTGGCCTACGGGGCCGCGCGGGCCCAGGGTCTACTCGACGCGGTGATCTCCTCCGCCGCGAAACGGCCGGTCGCCGACATCGACGGCACGGTGCTCGACGTCCTGCGGCTCGGCACCTATCAGCTGTTGCGGACGAGGGTCGGCGCACATGCGGCGGTCTCCACGTCGGTTGACCTGGTGCGCGCCGAGAACGGGATGGGGCCTTCGGGTTTCGTGAACGCGGTGCTGCGCAAGGTCTCCCAGAAGGACGAGGACATGTGGGTGGAGGAGCTCGCACCGTCGCCCGCGGACGATCTCGTCGGCTATCTCGCCTTCCAGTACGCACATCCGCGCTGGATCGCGGAGGTGTTCCGCGACGCTCTCGGTGGTTCGGCGGGACAGCTGCAGGCGGCACTCGCCGCCGACGACGAGCGGCCGCCTGTGCATGTCGTCGCTCGTCCGGGGTTCATGACCGCCGAGGAACTCGCCCTCACCAGCGAGGGGGAGGTCGGCGACTACTCCCCGTACTGCGTGTACCTGCCTGGTGGCGATCCCGGCGACGTCGCCGCAATCCGTGAGGGGTACGCGGGTGTCCAGGACGAGGGCAGTCAGCTGATCGCCCGTGCGGTGACCGTGGCCGAGGTCGCCGACGACGGTGGGCGGTGGCTCGACATGTGCGCCGGCCCCGGCGGGAAGGCCGCCCTCATCGGTTCGCTCGCCGAGATCGACGGTGCCCGACTCGATGCGATCGAGGTGTCCGAGCATCGCGCCGGCCTGATCCGCAAGGTCGTGTCCGACCTCCCGGTCACCATCCATGTCGCCGACGCCCGGTCGAGTGGGCTCGACGCCGGTTATGACCGCATCCTGCTCGACGCCCCGTGCTCGGGGCTGGGCTCGCTGCGCCGACGTCCCGAATCCCGCTGGCGCCGGACCACTGCCGACGTCGACGAACTCGTCGTCCTGCAGAAGGAGCTCCTCGCCGAAGCGCTGCGCCTGGTGAAACCCGGTGGCATCGTGGTCTATTCGACGTGTTCACCGCACCCGGCGGAGACGACGGCGGTGGTGGCCGACGTCCTGGCGTCGACGGACGGTGTGCGCCAACTCGATGCCCGCCCCTTGGTGACGGTGGGCAAGCTCGGCCCGGACCTGTTGGGCGACGGACCCCACGTTCAACTCTGGCCGCATGTCCACGGCACCGACGCCATGTTCCTGGCGGCGTTGACGCGGGACTAGTTCCGGGTCAGGACGTTCTGCTTTCCACGAGGGTGGCGAGCGCAGCGGTGACCGAACCCCAGCCGTCGTAGAACCCGAGCTCCTCATGGCGGTCACGATCGGACGGACTCCGATGGCGCACGACGACGCTGTACTCGGTTCCGTCTGCGTGCTCGGCCAGAGAGATCTCGGCGGTCATGGGGACCGGAGCCGGTTCGGCAGGGCGCCACGAACTGTCGACGGCATTCGTGAACACCAGGCGCTCGTGGAGATCGACGACGAGGAAGACGGCATCCATGTGTGGTACGAAAGTGGTTCCGTCGTCGCTCATCCGGGTCACGAGCCCACCGCCCGGTTCGGGCTCGAGGCGGTCGACGCGGGTGACCGTCGGAGCCGGCGTCCACCATTTGGCGAATTTCTCCGGCTGGGTCCACGCCTCCCAGATGCGTTGTCGCGGAGCACCGATCACCCGGTGCAGGGTCAGGTCGAGTTCTGGGTCGATCATGGTGTCTCCTCGGTGTCGGTCACGAAGTCTTCGAGACGGTCGGTGCGTTCGGTCCACACGGTGCGCTGATGTTCGAGCCACGTCGACAGACGGCGCATACGGCGCCTGTCGAGGGTGCACATCCGTGTGCGTCCGACCTTTCTGGTCAAGACGAGCCCGCTGTCCTCGAGCACGCGCAGGTGCTTCATGAACGACGGCAGGGTGATGGGGAAGGGTTCGGCGAGCTCGCCGACGCTGGCCGGCCCACGCCCCAGGCGTTCGACGACGGCGCGACGCGTGGGATCGGCGAGCGCGCCGAAGATCTCGTCGAGTGCGACCGAACTGTATGCCATGTGGCTAAGTGTTGCAGGTCCCATCGCTTAACTCAATGGCTAAGTGCAAATCTGGCGTCCGCCTTGTGGAAAGTGCACCATCATGTGCTGCTTTTCCGGTACCATCGAATGTATGTACGACGTCGCTTCAGACGCAACTGGCCTCTTGGCTACCGAGCATCTACGGTCCATCGTGGGTGGGCTGTCGGCAATGCCCGTGGGTCTCGAGGAGGCGGAGTCGGTGGATCGGCTCACTCTGCTCGAGGAGATCAAGTCGGCATGCACGGCGGCCCAGGTGCGTGAGACCGCGAATCTCGACGCGCTGCGCGCAGCCGACGAAGCAGCACGGAACGTACCGGAGCGCCGGCGCGGTCGCGGACTCGCCGCCGAGATCGGTCTGGCGCGCAAGGTCTCGCCCCGAAAGGGAAGCCAGTGCCTCGGATTCGCCCGCGCCCTGGCGCACGAGATGCCCCATACGATGGCGGCACTGACTTCCGGTGTGCTCACCGAGTGGCGGGCCACGATCCTGGTACGCGAAACCGCTTATCTGACACGTGAAGCGCGTGAGGAGATCGACCGCCGGATCTGCGCCGATCCCGCAGCTCTGGTGGGGGTGTCCGACCGCGAGATCGAAGCATCGGCCAAGCGCCATGCGTACGAACTCGATTCCGAAGCGGTGGTGGCACGTAAATCGAAGGCCGAGAAGGACCGCCGCGTCAGTGTGCGACCCGCGCCGGATCTGATGACGAAACTGTCGGTGCTGCTGCCGATGGCGGACGGGATCGCGGTGTACGCCGCGTTGAAGAAGCACGCCGACTCAGTTGTCGGACAGGACGACCGAAATCATGCACAGGTCATGACCGACACCCTGGTCGAACGTGTCACCGGACGCGCTGTCGCAGAGCCGACACCGATCGCGCTCAATGTCGTTCTGTCCGACCGGTCCTTGTTCGGCCTAGACGATTCGGCCGCCGACGTCCACGGATACGGACCGATCCCGGCGACGATCGCGCGGCTGCTGGTGGCCGATTCGGTGTCGCCCGAGGGGGAGACCGCCTCGACGATGCGGAAGTTGTACGCGAGACCGTCCGATGGCGCGCTGGTGGCGATGGAGTCACGGGCACGAGCTTTCCCAACCGCTCTCGCCCACTTCATCCGGATGCGTGACCAACGGTGTCGGACTCCCTACTGCGGTGCACCGATCGTCGAGATCGACCACGCCACACCGCATCGGCGCCACGGCCCGACGAGCGCGGTAAACGCTGATGGAACCTGCGTCCTGCACAACC
Organism: Gordonia sp. p3-SID1431; assembly: GCF_025143765.1. Taxonomy (NCBI): domain Bacteria; kingdom Bacillati; phylum Actinomycetota; class Actinomycetes; order Mycobacteriales; family Gordoniaceae; genus Gordonia; species Gordonia sp. p3-SID1431. The sequence goes on along the minus strand of NZ_JAMBDT010000004.1, from coordinate 98,479 downwards.
GCGCCAAGGAGGCCCCCGGTTGGTTCTACGACGTGAAGATGGTCGACGGCGTCCGCGTCATCGACGTGATCACCCCGACCGCGCTACGACACCGCAGTGTCGCTCCACCCGCGATGGGGCATCAACCGCCAGGACGCAGCGGCGTCGAAACCAGCCTGATCCAGATACTCGCAGCGTCGTGATTGTGGATGGCGAACGCATAGTCCGGTGATGCTGTACTAGGTTGTTCGTCGTGGCGGTCCGCCACGTCGTTGTCGGTGCAAACTCGGGGGTTTGTATGGCTGAGCGGTTCGGTGTCGAGGAGCTGGGTGTCATCACCGGCGTGGGCGATGCGCTGGCTCGATGCTCATCGGAGACACGAGCTCTGTGGACCGGGAAGTCCGCCTTCGACGATGCGTCGGCCGCGATGCCGGCGTCGGCGATCGGCGCTGCGTGCGCCGGCAAAGACGGCACCGTCCGTTCACTGCTGGGCCGCGCGGCGGCGAGGATGGACCAGGTGTCGCAGACCTGCTACCAGGCCGCCGGTGACGTCGCTGATACCGAGGAGTCCCTGGCCAGCGGCTTCCGTGCCATCAGCGAGTTCTGATGTCGCGACCATCGCGGTCTGTCGTCAACGGCTGGGACCTGATGTCTCTGGATGCGGCCGCGTCTGCGCTCGACGCGGCCGTGGATGACCTGAGGGATCTCACCCAGAGGATGGCCGAAGCGCCGATGAAAGCGGGTGACTCCAAAGGGTGGGTGGGGGACTCCCAGCGGGGTTGTGAGACGCGCACCGACTCCGATCGAACCGAGATCAACAAACTCGGGGCCGACATCACCCGCGCCGCCACTGCGCTCCGGGATACGTCGTCTGCGATCAGTCCGAATCGCACCACCGCACTGGTTCGAGCGCTCGGGCTGGAACGGGACGAGTTCAGCGTTGCCGACGACTGGACGGTACGAGACACCCGAGACTATGCGGCCGAGCTCAAGGGCGTGGAGGCGGGAAGTGCGACCGAGCGCTCGATTCTCGACGCTCAGGCCGCCCGAGCGGAGGAGGCGAAGACGGCGACCCTCTCGTTGCATTCCCTGGCCGATCAGATGGGCGAGGACGATCGCAACGGGGCGAGAGTTCTCGCGGCAGCCTTTGGCGATGCCGAAGGTAATGCGCCACTCGCGTCGAGCTACTCGCCCGGCCAGGCGAGCATCGATGTCCAGGCCATCATGAGTGGTAGTGCCACGAAGGAGCAGAAAGATCGGTTCTTCCGTGCGACCAGCCTGACCGCGGAACAGCGGGCCGCGTTGGCCCGCGGGGACTTCGCGGAGATTTCGAAGGAGCAGTTCGATTACCTGAAAGCGATCTACACACCGAGTTGGGGTGGCGGACCCGAGGGGCAGCCGCTGTCTCTTGATGCGCTGAAGTCGTTCGGCGACAGATACATCGGCGCAGAGCGAGAGAACCTGAAACGAGGTCTCGGCGACGGCGTCTATCTGCTGGGGAACCCGAACTTGCGGACCAGACAGACCGATTCGAATTCGATCGCCGAGGTCTTGGGGACAAATACGCCACTCGTGGCAGGAGGATTGAACCAACTCCCAGCGCCGATACGGGACCTTCTGAGTGGTCCGGCAGCGTCGAAGGCGAGCATCTCCAACGATCCGTCTGGCGTAGACGGTAGCCGGATGATCGAGGTCACCCGGCTCGGCTCTGTTGACGACTTCAACGACCTCATGGATGTCCTGGAGCACCGGTCAGAGGACTCGGGTCTCGCCTCGTACGGGTCGCAATCTGTCCAGCTCGGGAGCGACGTCGACAGGGCGATCATTGCTCGTGCGAGCGAGATTGCCGGCGGGGACGTAAACGAGCGTTACATCACCGACCGGAACGAAACCATCTCGCACCCGTCCGTCGAGAGGCTGCTCGACAGAATGCTGGGAGTCGCTGGGTCCGACCACATTGCCGTCCACGATGCGGTGGTGGGGGCCACAGGCGGCTCGCACTCGTCGATGCCGGCAGTTCACAGTCTTGATGGGGGCGAGAAGCCCTACGACCCATCGCTGGCAATGAAAGAGCTATTCCAGTTCGACTGGGCAGACAAGGCAGGACGTGAACACGACGGGATCAACCGGTTGTTCAATTGGATGCCCGAGGTCGCCAGCACCCCAGATGGTGTGTCTGCCGAGCGCATGGCCGACGGCGTCAGATCCGGTCAGATCGCGAGCGAGCTGGCAAGGATCATCGCCGAGAACAAGAGTGACTTCGAAGACATGAACGGCGGGTCCGCTTCATTGGGTGAGGTCAACCCCGAACTGACGAGAACGCTTGCGCGAGCAGTCAGTCCGTTTCTGGCCGAACTGGCCGAGGTGGACCCGACGCTGTTCGACACTCGCGGTGTAACCGCCCTCGGCGAGGCGAATCAGTTCAAGTCGTTGTTCCAAATCCTCACCTCGGACCCGGAAGCCGGGCGCGTGATGAACACAAGCGCGCTCTGGCAAGCCAATGTGCTTGAACAGGTGTTCGGTAGCGACCCAGAGCGCACTGATCTCGGGGAAAAGGTGGCTCGACTACACGGTGGAATGACCGCCGGTATGAACGCGATGCTAGACGAAGATACTGCCGACCGGCGTTATGACGCGGCGCGCGACTACGCCCTGCACGGCGCCGCGTTCGATTCCGTGAAGTCGCTCGCAACAGGTATTCCCGGGTTGAGCCCGGCTATCAAGGGTGCGATTGACATAGCGGCTCCCTCGCTTAAGCTCGATGTCACCGGCTTACCGCCGAATCCTGAGGATGTTGGTTCAGCGACTGAATTCGCTTCTTTGCGCGCTAGCTTGTACAAGAACACAGACCTGGACCTGGTGTACCGAGAGATGCTCGAGGGCTACATATCCAGTCATCCGGAGTTTCTCGAGACGGATTCGTTCCGGTCCATCTATGGATCTCAAGCCTATGATCAGGATTTTCTGGACTCAGTTGCAAAGGACGGCCTACCGCCAGGCTGGGACGGAATCGCTCTCAAATCGGTTGTTCAGGAGCTTGTCGGAGCCCGCGGCAGCTATTTCTTCACCGACTACAACAACCAACTGGCAAGGATGAACGATAAAAACTTCGCGGACGGCGCGGGCTGGTGAGGCGATCCGCGCCACCCGCTGCAGTTGGCATGGCCGTGATGATGGCCCTCGCAATCTCGTCTTGCGGTTCGAGCGACAGTCCGGATGTGGGCGTGACCACGCCCGCGCATAGCGCTGTTCGGCCACCCGGATTCGATGTCACCTTCCGCTGGGTGGGGAACGACGAGTTCGATCCACTCTCTGCTGAAGGAACCTTCGTGCGCGCGTACGTGGAGTCGTTCTACCTTGCGCGAGAGGGGCAGTCCACGAAGTGGGCGTATCCGGGGTTCGTGAACGCATCGGCACCGGGGATTGAGCAACGAGTTCGCGCGATCCCGAGCGAAAGCGCTGAGGGCGGTCTCGTGGGGACGTCCGTATTCGTCGCGTCCAGGCGGGAGCGACTGGGTCCGCAAGACGAGATCGTTCTGTGCGAGTACGGTTACGCCTCTAGTGACAACTCAGGCGGGGCGGGAGCCTGGACCACTTACCCAAAAAGTGCAGTCCCATCCGTGATCACCTTCACTCGGTCGGGACAGGCGCCGCCCGCTCGGCAACGTGGCGCCGCTCGTGAGGCACGACTGGACGTATTCGGGGGGTGGCGAGCCGACCACTTCGAATTCGCAGCCGTCGGGCGCGACAACTCTGCGGAACTGGAGATCTGTCGAACGCACCCGGTCCCCGAAGGTGTGCTGCCTGAAGACGCGGTTAGGGGAACCGGCCCAACCCCGCGCCCGCCTGAGCCCCCGTCCCCCGGCTGGCCGGCGAACGGCGTCTGAGACGCCGGCACGCTTTCGTCCGTAGCGAAACCCGCGTCCTACACTTGTCGACCATGTGCACCGCCGGTACCGCGCCCATGATCGCCCCGTCCATCCTGTCCGCGGACTTCGCGAATCTCGCGGCCGAGGCCGCTGCGGTGGCGCAGCCGGGGGAGACCCGCGCCGACTGGCTGCACGTCGACGTGATGGACGCGCACTTCGTGCCGAACCTGACCCTCGGACTCCCGATTGTCGAGAGCCTGTTGAAGGCCACCGACATCCCGCTCGACTGCCACCTGATGATCGAGAACCCGGAGCGGTGGGCGCCGCCGTACGCCGAGGCCGGAGCGCACAACGTCACCTTCCACGCCGAGGCCACCGAGAACCCGATCGGTGTCGCCCGTGACATCCGCGCCGCCGGGGCCAAGGCGGGCCTGTCGATCAAGCCCGGTACCGCGCTCGAGCCCTACCTCGAGATCCTGCGCGACTTCGACACCTTGCTGATCATGAGCGTCGAGCCGGGCTTCGGCGGTCAGAAGTTCATCCCCGAGGTCCTCGACAAGGCCCGCGCCATCCGGAAGTTCATCGACGCCGAAGACCTGCGGCTCCTCGTCGAGATCGACGGCGGCATCAACGCCGACACCATCGAGGAGGCCGCCGAGGCCGGCATCGACTGCTTCGTCGCCGGTTCGGCCGTCTACGGCGCGGACGATCCCGGACAGGCCGTCGCCGCACTCCGCGAGTCGGCCGCCGCCGCGCGGGCACAGACCCAGGCCTGAGCCGATGGACATCGCCGTCGCCATGGGACGCGCCATCAGCGCGTCCCGGGAGGCGATGGGGATCAGTTCGCCCAACCCGCCCGTCGGCGCGGTCATCCTCGCGGCCGACGGCACCGTCGCCGGCGTCGGGGCGACCCAACCACCCGGCGGGCCGCACGCCGAAGTCATGGCGCTCCGAGCCGCAGGCGAGGCCGCGCGAGGCGGCACCGCGATCGTCACCCTCGAACCGTGCAACCACATCGGCCGGACCGGCCCGTGCGCGCAGGCACTCATCGAGGCCGGGATCGCCGAAGTCCAGTACGCGGTGAGTGACCCGAACCCGGTCGCCGCCGGTGGTGCCGAGACGCTACAGGCCGCCGGGGTGCGCGTCACCGGGGGAGTTGCCGCAGAAGACGTCGAGAACGGACCACTCCGTCCGTGGCTCACCCGGCAGGATCTGGGCCGTCCGCACGTCACCGCGAAGATCGCGTCTGGTGTCGACGGCCGGATCGCAGCGCCCGACGGCACCAGCCAGTGGATCACCGGCCCGCAGGCTCGCGACCACGCGCACACACAGCGCGCCCGGATCGACGCCATCGTGATCGGTACCGGCACCGCGCTGGCCGACAACCCCACGCTCACCGCGCGCACCGCCGACGGCGCACTGCACCCGCACCAGCCCGCGCGCGTGGTCCTCGGCCACCGCGACATCCCGGCCGACGCCCGGCTCCGGGATCCGGCCGGCGGACCGCTGGTCCGCATCGACTCCCACGACCCCGCCGACGTCCTCGCCGCGCTGCCCGACGCGCTGTGGGTGCTGGTCGAAGGCGGGCCACACATCCTCGGCGCGTTCTTCGCGGCGGGCCTCGTCGACGAGGTGCACGCCTACGTCGCCCCGCTGGTGCTGGGTGCCGGTCGCAGTTCGGTCGAGATCCCGGGCGTGACCACCCTCGACGACGGCCATCGGTTCAGCACGAGATCGGTGACCCGACTCGGAGAGGACGTCCTCGTCACACTGTCGCGGCCGTCGACCACCCCGCGCGACAGCTGAGCGAGACGACATGCCCGAGACGCATTTCGCTCACCGGAATCGCAATGCGACTGACATCGCCGACCGTGCTAGCGTCGATGTCACCAGTTCTCGGGGCGGGGTGGAAATCCCCACCGGCGGTGATGAGGGTGCGGTGGATCCGCATCGTCCAGCCCGCGAGCGCCTGCCACCAGGCAGGGACAGCAGATTCGGTGCGAATCCGAAGCCGACGGTCATAGTCCGGATGCGAGAGAACAGGCGACACGAGGCCGCCCTGTCTGCTCCGAGCGAGCAGGAGGAGTGCGTGTTCACCGGAATCGTGGAAGAACTCGGCGTCATCGCCGACCGCGAGGATCTCTCCGACGCCGCCCGATTCACCGTCCGCGGGCCCGTGGTCACCGCCGACGCCGGTCACGGCGACTCCATCGCCGTCAACGGTGTGTGTCTGACGGTCGTCGACCTCCGTCCCGGTGAGTTCACCGTCGACGTGATGGGCGAGACCCTGCGCCGGAGTTCGCTGTCCGACCTCGCCGCCGGAAGCACCGTCAACCTCGAACGCGCTATGCCCGCGAACGGCCGCTTCGGCGGCCACATCGTGCAGGGGCACGTCGACGGCACCGGCACGATCGCCGCGGTCAACCCGTCGGAGAACTGGACGGTCGTACGGATCGCCGTGCCCGCGGCGCTCACCCGGTATCTCGTCGAGAAGGGTTCCATCACCGTGGACGGGGTGTCCCTCACCGTGTCCGCGGTCGGCGGGTCCGGCGACGACTCCTGGTTCGAGATCTCCCTGATCCCGACGACCCTCAACGAGACCAACCTCGGCGCCGCCCGACCCGGCACCGTGGTCAACCTCGAAGTCGACGTCATCGCCAAATACGTCGAGCGCCTTCACCTGGGTTCGGACACGACTGGTACTCCTGATGTAGCGGGGGCGAAATGAGGACAACGAGTGAGGTTCTGATGAGCGAGTCACCGCGCGAGGGGAACGACGCGACGGCAACCGAGGGTGGCGGCGCCGTCGCCTTCGACACGATCGAGCGCGCCATCGCCGACATCGCCGCCGGCAAGGCGGTCGTCGTGGTCGACGACGAGGATCGTGAGAACGAGGGTGACCTGATCTTCGCGGCGGAGAAGGCGACCCCCGAACTGGTGGCGTTCATGGTGCGCTACACCTCCGGCTACCTGTGTGTCCCGCTCGACGGCGACGCCTGCGACCGGCTCGGCCTGCCGCCGATGTACTCGATGAACCAGGACAAGCACGGCACCGCCTACACCGTGACCGTCGATGCCCGGGAGGGCATCGGTACCGGTATCAGCGCCGCCGACCGCGCCACCACCATGCGTCTGCTGGCCGACCCCGACGCCGCGGCCGCCGACTTCACCCGGCCCGGCCACGTCGTCCCGCTGCGAGCCAAGGAGGGCGGCGTGCTGCGTCGTCCCGGGCACACCGAGGCCGCGGTCGACCTCGCCCGCCTGGCCGGCCTCGCCCCGGCCGGCGTGATCTGCGAGATCGTCAGCCAGAAGGACGTCGGCTCGATGGCGCAGACCGACGAGTTGCGTGTGTTCGCCGACGAGCACGATCTCGCACTGATCTCGATCGCCGACCTCATCGCGTGGCGACGCCGTCACGAGAAGCACGTGGTCCGCGTCGCCGACGCCCGGATCCCCACCCGGCACGGCGACTTCCGTGCCGTCGGCTACTCCAGCGTCTACGACGACGTCGAACACGTCGCGCTCGTCAAGGGAGACGTCACCGGCGAGGACGGCGAGGGTCACGACGTCCTGGTCCGGGTGCACTCGGAGTGCCTGACGGGCGACGTCTTCGGGTCGCTGCGCTGCGACTGCGGCCCGCAGTTGGACGCCGCGATGGAGATGGTGGCCGACGAGGGCCGCGGGATCATCCTGTACATGCGCGGGCACGAGGGTCGCGGGATCGGGCTGTTGCACAAACTGCAGGCCTACCAGCTGCAGGACGCGGGGTCCGACACCGTCGACGCCAACCTGGAACTGGGCCTGCCCGCCGATTCGCGGGACTACGGACTCGGTGCCCAGATCCTCGTCGACCTCGGCGTACGGTCGATGCGTCTGCTGACCAACAACCCCGCCAAGCGTGTGGGGCTCGACGGATACGGTCTGCACATCGTCGACCGGGTCCCGATGCCGGTGCGCGCCAACGCCGAGAACCTGCGGTACCTGCGTACCAAGCGCGACCGGATGGGCCACGATCTGATCGGGCTCGACGATCACGTCCAGCCCACCGACGGCGCGTCCGAAGGAGCACCTGCATGAGCGGCCACGGAGAGCCGACCCTCGAACTGGCCGACGCCGGCTCGCTGCGCCTGGCGATCGTCTCGTCGCAGTGGCACGAGGTCGTCTGCGGCGCGCTCCTCGACGGCGCCATCCGGGCCGCGCGGGACAACGGCGTCGTCGACCCGACCATCGTGCAGGTGGCCGGCGCCATCGAGCTGCCCGTCATCGTGCAGGCACTGGCGCGCACGCACGACGCCGTCGTGGCGCTGGGCGTCGTGATCAAGGGTGAGACACCGCATTTCGAGTATGTGTGTGACGCGGTGACCGCCGGCCTGACACGGGTGTCGCTCGACGAGTCGACCCCGGTCGGCAACGGAGTCCTGACCGTGCTCACCGAGGACCAGGCGATCGCACGGGCCGGACTCCCGGGCTCGACGGAGGACAAGGGCGCACAGGCGACGGTCGCCGCGCTGGCGTCGGCGCTGACCCTGCGCGCGCTCGCGCGTGGCGAAACCCTCCCGGTGGCGGTCGGAGGAGCATCGGCGTGAGTCCCGCGGACACCCCGCCGACCGACTCCGCCGGCTGGGACCTGGTCTACCGGCCCCGCAACCTACCGCGGTGGGCCATCGCCGCCGCGGTCGTGGTGATGGCCATCCACATCACGTTCGGTCTACTGCTCACGATCGACGACGTCGGAGTCCGCAATCTCGGCGGTTCCGACCAGATCGCGATCATCCTCATCGGCGTGCTCATCTCGGCAGCCATCCTGCTGTTCACCCGCCCGCGACTGCGCGTTGGAGCCGCCGGCGTCGAGGTGCGCAACCTGGTGTCGGCGCGGCTCTTCGAATGGGACCGTGTTCTCGGTCTCACCTACCCGGAGCAGGGTTTCGGGGCGTGGCTGCTCTTCCCGGCCGACGAACACATCACCGTCCTGGCGGTTCAGGCCGGTGACGGTCAGCGCGCCATCGACGCGATGGGTCGATTCCGCGAGCTCGAGGAGCGCTACCGCGGGACTGTCCGGCCCGGACACTAGCCTGGAACACGTGGCCGACCCGACTACCTACCGACCCGCCCCGGGGTCCATCCCGACCGATCCCGGGGTGTACAAGTTCCGCGACGAGCATCGTCGTGTCATCTACGTGGGCAAGGCCAAGAACCTCCGGTCGAGGCTGACGTCGTACTTCGCCGACATCGCCTCGCTGCACCCCCGCACCCGTCAGATGGTGACGACGGCCGCCTCCGTCGAGTGGACGGTGGTCGGCACCGAGGTCGAGGCGCTGCAGCTCGAATACAACTGGATCAAGGAATTCGACCCGCGCTTCAACGTCCGCTACCGCGACGACAAGAGCTACCCGATGCTCGCGGTCACCCTGAACGAGGAGTACCCGCGCCTGTTCGTGTACCGGGGTCCGCGGCGGCGCGGCGTGCGCTACTTCGGTCCGTACGCGCATGCGTGGGCGATCCGCGAGACGGTCGACCTGCTGACCCGGGTCTTCCCGGCCCGGACCTGCTCGGCCGGTGTGTTCAAACGGCATCGGCAGATCGACCGCCCGTGTCTGCTCGGCTACATCGACAAGTGCTCCGCCCCCTGCGTGGGGCGGGTGGACGCCGAGGAACACCGGGAGATCGTCGAGGACTTCTGCGATTTCCTCGCCGGCCGCACCGACCTGATGATCCGCAAGATGGAACGGGACATGAACGTCGCGGCCGAGGAGCTCGACTTCGAGCGTGCCGCGCGGTTGCGTGACGACATCGGTGCGATGCGACGCGCCATGGAGAAGCAGGCGGTCGTGCTCGGCGACGGCACCACCGCCGACGTGATCGCGCTCGCCGGCGATCAGCTCGAGGTGTCGGTCCAGGTCTTCCACGTCCGCGACGGACGGGTGCGCGGCCAGCGCGGATGGGTGGTCGAACGCAGCGACAACGGCACCGACGGCGATGTGGTGGGGGAGTTCATCACCCAGTTCTACGGCGCCCAGGTCGATTTCGACGCCACCGTCGACGTCGGGACCGATCGGGCACACGGGGAGTCGATCCCTCGTGAGGTGCTGGTGCCGGAGTTGCCGTCCGACGCCGAGGAGCTCGAGGAGTGGCTGTCCGGTCTCCGCGGCAGCCGGGTGCGGTTGCGGGTGCCGCAGCGCGGCGACAAGAAGGCGCTGTTCGAGACCGTCGCCCGCAACGCCGGCGAAGCTCTTGCGCAGCACAAACTCCGTCGCGCGGGCGATCTCACGACCCGATCGGCGGCGCTCACCGAGCTGCAGGAGTCGCTACTGCTCGATCAGGCGCCCCTGCGCATCGAGTGCGTCGACATCTCGCACGTGCAGGGCACCGATGTGGTCGCCTCCCTCGTGGTCTTCGAAGACGGTCTGCCGCGCAAGTCCGACTATCGGCACTACTCGATCCGGCACGCCGCCGGCGAGGGCCGATCCGACGACGTCGCGTCCATCGCCGAGGTCACCCGACGCCGGTTCCTGCGCCACCGCACCGACCGCGATGCGCCGCCACCGGTGTCCGGCGAGATCAGCGCGGCGGCCGACACAGCGGCGCAACCGCGGAAGTTCGCCTACCCGCCGAACCTCTTCGTCGTCGACGGCGGTGCGCCCCAGGTGCACGCCGCCGCGGCGGTCCTCGACGAACTCGGCATCACCGACGTCTCGGTGATCGGGCTCGCCAAACGCCTCGAGGAGGTGTGGGTGCCCGGTGACGACGACCCGATGATCCTGCCGCGCAACAGCCAGGCACTGTTCCTGCTGCAACGGGTGCGCGACGAGGCCCATCGGTTCGCCATCACGTTCCACCGCAGCAAGCGCAGCAAGCGCATGACCGAGTCGGTGCTCGACGGGGTCCCCGGCCTCGGCCGAACCCGCCGCACCGCGCTGGTGACCCACTTCGGTTCGGTTGCGCGCATGCGCGAGGCATCGTTGGATGAGATATCCCAGGTGCCCGGGATCGGCCTCACCACGGCGCGTGCGGTCCAGACCGCGCTCTCCGGCGAGGTGGCGGCGCCCGACCAGACCCCGAACCCGGCCCCGATCCCGGAGCGGGCCGAGAAGGAGATGACGGTGGCGACCGGTGACGCGGGACGAGGTGCCGATGAGTGACCACACCGAAGTGCAGAGCGCGGCGATCGCCGAGGCGAACGACACCGACTTCACCGTCCTGTTCGTGACGGGGATGTCCGGCGCGGGACGCTCCACCGCGGCGAACGTGCTCGAGGACGACGGCTGGTACGTCGCCGACAACGTGCCTCCCTCGCTGATCTCGACGATGGTCGGGATGGTCCGCGAAGACGATCCGGCGATCACCCGGCTCGCCATGGTCTTGCGCGCGTCCGACGCCAACCTGGCCCATCAGCTCGAACAGCTGCGGGACCGTCTCGAAGAGTCCGGGATCCGGACCCGGCTCCTCTACCTCGACGCCAGCGACCAGGTGCTGGTTCGCCGTTTCGAGCAGGTTCGTCGCCGACATCCGTTGCAGGGCAAGGAAACCCTCGTCGAGGGGATCGCCCGCGAACGGGCGATCCTCGCCCCGATCAAGAACGTGGCCGATCTGGTGGTGGAGACGTCGGCGCTGACCGCGGCCAAACTGCGCGCGATCGTCGAGGGCGTCGCGCCGGGCGACACCGAACCGCGGCTGTCGATCGCGGTGCAGTCGTTCGGCTTCAAGTACGGTCTGCCCATCGATTCCGATCTCGTCGCCGACGTCCGCTTCCTGCCCAATCCGCACTGGATCGACGAACTGCGCGATCACAACGGCCGGGAGGCACCGGTCCGCGACTACGTCCTCGGCCAACCGGACGCCGACGGATTCCTCGACCTCTACACCGGCCTGGTCTCGATCGTCGGCCGCGGTTACCTGCGAGAAGGCAAGCGCTACATGACCATCAGCGTCGGCTGCACCGGCGGCAAGCACCGCAGTGTCGCCATCGCCGAGGAACTGTCGGCGCGGTTGCGCCGCGCCGTCGACGACGCCGGGCACGCGTCCTATGACGTCCGGGTCATGCATCGTGATCTGGGGCGCGAATGAGTTCCCGGGAACCCCGGATCGTCGCCCTCGGCGGCGGTCATGGCTTGTACGCGACGCTGACCGCGATGCGCTATCTGAGCGCCGACATCACCGCGGTGGTCACCGTCGCCGACGACGGGGGGTCGTCGGGACGGTTGCGCGCCGAACTCGGACTCATCCCGCCCGGTGACCTGCGAATGGCGCTCGCCGCCTTGATGAGTACGCCCGACGGGTTGCCGGACGCACAGGCCGTCGACGGCCCGGCGGCCCGCCGCCGGCACGAACTGTGGGCCGAGGTGCTCCAGCACCGCTTCGGCGGCCGTGGGGCGCTCGCCGGGCATCCGATCGGCAATCTGCTCCTCGCCGGACTCACCGAGGTGCTCGGCGACACCGTGGGGGCCCTCGCCGAGTTGCGGGAGATCTTCGGCATCACGGGGCACGTGCTGCCGATGTCGACCGTGCCCCTCGACATCGAGGCCGACGTCTCGGGACTCGAGGCCGATCCACGCATCAGTCGCGAGATCCGGGGACAGGTCGCGGTGGCCACCACGCCCGGCAAGGTGCGCCGCGTCCGGCTGTTGCCCGGCGACCCACCGGCCTGCGAATCGGCGCTGACCGCAATAGAATCGGCCGACCTGCTGATGCTGGGGCCGGGCTCCTGGTTCTCGAGCGTGATCCCGCACGTGCTCGTCCCCGAACAGTTGAAGGCCTTGCAGCGCAGCAGCGCTCGCAAGGTCCTCGTGGTCAATCTGGCCCCCGAGCCGGGGGAGACCCCGGGGTTCTCGGTCGAGCGCCACCTCCACGTCCTGCACGCCCATGCGAACACCTTCCGCGTCGACCACGTCCTCGTGGACGCGTCGTCGGTGCCCGCGGGACGGGAACGCGATCACCTCGTGCGTGCGGCCGGATTGTTCGGCGCGGAGCTGAATGTCGGAGACGTCGCGGTGCCGGGCCGGCAGGTCCATGACCCGGCGAAAGTCGCCGCCGTGGTGAACGAACTGTGCGAAGGTGAACTGACCCGTTACTCTGACCGAGCGGACGCCTGATTCGGGCGATGTCTCCGCGATTTTCACTCGAGGGACGTGTGGTCTGTTGACAGGAGGACAGGTACCGGTGGCGATGACGGCGGCGGTGAAGGACGAACTCAGTCGCCTGCCGGTGACTCAGGTGAGTTGCCGGAGAGCCGAGGTGTCCGCGCTGCTGCGTTTCGCCGGCGGTCTGCACATCGTCGCGGGTCGCGTGGTGGTCGAGGCCGAGGTGGACATGGGCAACGTGGCGCGCCGATTGCGCCGCGAGATCCACGACCTCTACGGCTACGCCTCGGACGTCCACGTCCTGCGCGGTGGCGGGCTGCGGAAGTCGGCGCGCTACATCGTGCGGATCACCAAGGACGGCGAAGGCCTGGCACGACAGACCGGGCTGCTCGACCTGCGCGGCCGCCCGGTGCGCGGCCTGCCCGCCCAGGTCGTCGGCGGTAGTGTCGCCGACGCCGAGGCCGCCTGGCGCGGAGCATTTCTCGCGCACGGCTCGCTCACCGAACCAGGCCGGTCGTCGGCCCTGGAGGTCAGCTGTCCCGGGCCGGAGGCGGCGCTCGCCCTCGTCGGCGCGGCCCGACGCCTCGGTGTCACGGCGAAGGCCCGCGAGGTCCGCGGAGCCGACCGCGTCGTCATCCGCGACGGCGAGGCCATCGGGGCGTTGCTGACCCGGATGGGGGCCCACGACACGAGGCTCGTGTGGGAGGAACGCCGGATGCGGCGCGAGGTGCGCGCCACCGCCAACCGCCTGGCCAACTTCGACGACGCCAATCTGCGTCGATCGGCGCGTGCGGCGGTCGCCGCCGCGGCCCGCGTGGAACGCGCGCTGGACATCCTCGGCGACGAGGTGCCCGACCATCTGATCGCGGCCGGACAGCTCCGGATCACCCACCGGCAGGCGTCGCTGGAGGAGCTCGGTCAGCTCGCCGACCCGCCGATGACCAAGGACGCCGTCGCCGGGCGCATCCGCCGCCTGCTGTCGATGGCCGACAAGAAGGCCCGCCAAGACGGCATCCCCGACACCGAATCCGCGGTGACCTCCGAGCTGCTCGACGAGGCCTGACACGGACCTGCGGTGTGCCGAGCAGAGGGTCGCCTACTAGGCTGGTGGCGACGTGGGCGGAGGCGTGACCACTCAGGTGTGCTTCGCTGACCGCTCACGCGCGGCCAGACCGGGCTTGACCACCAGGCCCGACCATGAATACCGCTAAGGAGCACAACTGTGACTGTTCGGGTAGGCGTCAACGGATTCGGCCGGATCGGCCGCAACTTCTTCCGTGCCGTCGAAGCGCAAAAAGCTTTGGGCACCACCGACATCGAGATCGTCGCGGTCAACGACCTGACCGACAACGCGACCCTCGCGCACCTGCTGAAGTTCGACTCCATCCTCGGTCGCCTGTCCGACGACGTCACCCTCGAGGGCGACGACACCATCGTCGTCGGTGAGCAGAAGATCAAGGCCCTCGAGGTCAAGGAAGGTCCGGCCGCCATCCCGTGGGGCGACCTGGGCGTCGACGTGGTCGTCGAGTCGACCGGCATCTTCACCGCCCGCGCCAAGGCTCAGGGACACCTCGATGCCGGCGCCAAGAAGGTCATCATCTCCGCCCCCGCCTCGGACGAGGACATCACCATCGTGATGGGCGTCAACGACGACAAGTACGACGGCAGCCAGAACATCATCTCGAACGCCTCGTGCACCACCAACTGCCTCGGCCCGCTGGCCAAGGTCCTCAACGACGAGTTCGGCATCGTCAAGGGCCTCATGACCACGATCCACGCCTACACCCAGGACCAGAACCTGCAGGACGGCCCGCACAAGGACCTGCGTCGCGCCCGCGCCGCCGCCATCAACATCGTGCCGACCTCGACCGGTGCCGCCAAGGCCATCGGCCTGGTGCTCCCGGAGCTGAAGGGCAAGCTCGACGGCTACGCGCTGCGTGTCCCGATCCCCACCGGTTCGGTCACCGACCTCACCGCCCAGCTGTCGAAGACCGCCACCGCCGAGCAGATCAACGCCGCGCTCGAGGCCGCTGCCGACGGTCCGCTCAAGGGCATCCTGAAGTACTACGACGCACCGATCGTCTCGTCCGACATCGTCACCGACCCGCACAGCTCGCTGTTCGACGCCGGCCTGACCAAGGTGATCGACGACCAGGCCAAGGTCGTGTCCTGGTACGACAACGAGTGGGGCTACTCCAACCGCCTCGTCGACCTCATCGGTCTCGTCGGCAAGTCGCTCTGACCCACCCCCAACGACCTTAGGAGTAAACGCCTCATGGGTGTTCCCACTCTGAAAGACCTTCTGGACGAAGGTGTTTCGGGCAGGGGTGTGCTGGTCCGGTCGGATTTCAACGTCCCGCTCGACGGGTCGACGATCACCGATCCGGGTCGCATCCTCGCGTCCCTGCCGACGCTCAACGCGCTCATCGACGCCGGTGCCAAGGTGATCATCACCGCGCACCTGGGTCGTCCGAAGGGCGAGCCGGATCCGAAGTTCTCGCTGGCACCGGTGGCCGCCCGCCTCGGTGAGGAACTCGGCCGCAACGTGCAGCTCGCCGGTGACGTTGTCGGCACCGACGCGCTGGCCCGCGCGGAAGGACTCACCGACGGCGACGTCCTGCTGCTGGAGAACATCCGCTTCGATCCGCGGGAGACCGCCAAGGACGACGCCGAGCGCGAGGCGCTCGCCAAGGCGCTGGTCGAGCTCGTCGGCGACGACGGCGCGTTCGTCTCCGACGGCTTCGGAGTGGTGCATCGCAAGCAGGCCTCGGTCTACGACGTCGCCAAGCTGCTCCCGCACTACGCGGGCGAGCTGGTGGCGGCCGAGGTCGACGTGCTGTCCAAGCTCACCGAAGAGGTGACGCGACCCTACGCCGTCGTCCTCGGCGGATCGAAGGTGTCGGACAAGCTCGGTGTCATCGAGGCGTTGGCCCCCAAGGTCGACACGCTGGTCATCGGCGGCGGTATGGCGTTCACCTTCCTTGCCGCACAAGGGCATTCGGTGGGGTCCTCGCTGCTGCAGGAAGATCAGATCGACGTCTGCAAGAGCCTGCTCGAGCGGTTCGGTGACGTCATCCACCTGCCGGTCGACGTCGTGGTGGCCGACAAGTTCGCCGCCGACGCCGAATCGGACACGGTGGCCTCGGACGCCATTCCCGACGGCTGGATGGGTCTGGACATCGGGCCGGAATCGGTGAAGCGGTTTGCCGCGGTCCTCTCCGGCGCCAAGACCATCTTCTGGAACGGCCCGTCGGGTGTGTTCGAGTTCGAGAAGTTCTCGGCGGGCACCCGCGGTGTCGCCGAGGCGATCGCCGGTGCGACGGGCAACGGTGCGTTCACCGTGGTCGGTGGCGGCGACTCGGCGGCCGCGGTCCGCACTCTGGGTCTGCCCGACTCCGATTTCTCGCACATCTCCACCGGAGGTGGCGCATCGCTGGAGTACCTCGAGGGCAAGGAACTCCCCGGACTGAAGGTTCTGGAGAGCTGATCCATGGCGACTCGTAAACCGCTCATCGCGGGCAACTGGAAGATGAATCTGAACCATCTCGAGGCCATCGCGCTGGTTCAGAAGATCGCCTTCGCCCTCCCGGCGAAGTACTTCGACAAGGTCGACGTGACGGTCATCCCGCCGTTCACCGACATCCGCAGCGTGCAGACGGTCGTCGACGGCGACAAGCTCCTGCTCACCTACGGTGCGCAAGACCTGTCGGCGCACGACTCGGGCGCCTACACCGGCGAGATCAGCGGTGCGTTCCTCGCGAAGCTCGGCTGCATCTTCGTGGTGGTCGGGCACTCCGAGCGGCGCACCCTGCACAACGAGACCGATGAGGTCGTGCTGGCCAAGACCAAGGCCGCGCTCAAGCACGAACTCACCCCGATCGTGTGCATCGGTGAGGGGCTCGACGTCCGCGAGGCCGACGACCACGTGGCCTACAACGTGGCGCAGCTCAAGGGATCGCTCGCCGGTCTGTCCGCGGCCGAGATCGCTCAGACCGTCATCGCGTACGAGCCGGTCTGGGCGATCGGCACCGGCCGGGTGGCGAGTGCGGACGACGCCCAGGAGGTGTGCAAGGCGATCCGTGAGGCGCTGGTCGAGATCGCCGACGCCGAGACCGCGGCATCGGTGCGGATCCTCTACGGCGGATCGGTCAACGCCAAGAACGTCGGCGACATCGTCGGACGTCCCGACGTCGACGGCGCCCTGGTCGGCGGCGCATCGCTGAAGTCCGACGAGTTCGCGACGCTGTCGGCGATCGCCGCGGGTGGCCCCTTGCCCTGACGGGTCGCACCCACGCGTACACTGTGGCAGGTTGGCCTCTTTTCGGGGGTTGACCTGCCACAGCTGTATGTAGGGGCTTTACGGAAGGGCGTTGCGACTCGTGACTGTGCAAGGTGCACTCGACATCGGATTGATCGTGACCAGCGTGTTGCTGATCGTGCTCATCCTGCTGCACCGCGGCAAGGGTGGCGGTCTGTCGTCGCTGTTCGGCGGCGGTGTCCAGTCCAGCCTCTCGGGCTCGAGCGTCGTCGAACGCAACCTGGACCGGTTGACGATCTTCGTCGGGCTCATCTGGGTGATCTTCATCGTCGGCGTGGGCGTCGACATCAAACTGTCCGGCTAGCCACCGTACGCGCCTCGGGATGCCGCGCCCGTGAGTTGCCGGGATACTTGACGGCATGAGTGAAACCGTCCCCGCGCGGGGAGTCCCGGACTGGCGCCCATCGATCTCCATCGTCGACCACATCGTCGTCGACGACGAGGGCCGAGCACTCACCGAACCCCTACGGGAGGACATCCGCCTTCTCGGCGGGATCCTGGGTGACGTCGTCCGCGAGCACTCCGGCAGCGACGTCTTCGATCTCGTCGAAGCCGCCCGCGTGGCCGCATTCCGGGTGCGCCGCAACGAGATCGACCGCACCGAGCTCGCCGACATGTTCGTCGATCTGGACATCTCCACCGCGGTCCCGGTCATCCGCGCGTTCAGCCACTTCGCCCTGCTGGCGAACCTGGCCGAGGACATCCACCGTGAGCGGCGCCGCGCCATCCACGTCCGGGCCGGAGACCCGCCCCAGGACAGCAGCCTCGCCGCCACCTACCGCAAGCTCGCCGAGGCGGGACTCGGCGACGACGAGGTCGGCCGGGCGCTGGCCGATGCCGCCGTGGTGCCGGTCATCACCGCTCACCCCACCGAGACCCGCCGACGCACCGTCTTCGAGGCCCAGAACCGCATCACCGAGCTGATGCGGTTCCGCGGCCGGACCGAGCTGATGCCGGACGAGGACGCGGCGGTCACCGAGTCGATCCGGCGGCAGATCCTGACGCTCTGGCAGACCGCCCTCATCCGGCTCGAACGTCTCACGATCCAGGACGAGATCCGTTCCGGGCTCCGCTATTACGACGCCTCGTTCTTCGAGGTCGTGCCCGCCATCAACACCGCGGTACGCACCGCGCTGCGCTCGGCGTACCCCGACGCCGGACTCGCCGACGAACCGATGATCCGGATGGGGTCCTGGATCGGCGGCGACCGCGACGGCAATCCGTTCGTGAACTCCGAGGTGGTGACCCTAGCCACCACGCTCGCCGCGCAGACCGCAGTCGGACATCACCTGGCCGAACTCGAGAGTCTCGCACAGGAACTCAGCATGTCGGCCCGGCTCATCGACGCCAGCGACACCCTGTTCGACCTCGCCGGGGCCGACGCCGACGACCCGGGGGCCGACGAACCCTTCCGGCTCGCCCTGCGCGCCATCCGGTCCCGTCTGGTGGCGACCGCCCGGGAGATGTTCGACGACGACTTCCTCACCTCGAGCGACCTCTTCCTCATCGACGGGAAACAGCCGTACGGCGACGCCGCCGAACTCCTCGCCGACCTCGATGTGATCGACGGCGCGCTGCGCGCGAACAACGACGACACGATCGCCGACGACCGGTTGCTCGCCCTGCGAGAAGCCGTGCGCACCTTCGGGTTCCACCTGTCCGGACTGGACATGCGGCAGAACTCCGACATGCACGAGGAAGTGGTCGCCGAGCTGCTCGCGTGGGCGGGTGTGCATCCGGACTATGCGTCGCTCGACGAGTCCGAGCGCGTCGAGATCCTCTCCGCGGAACTGCGTGCGCGTCGACCGTTGACCAGTCCCGACGCCGAGCTGAGCGAGCTGGCCACCAAGGAACTCGGAATCGTCCGGGCCGCCGCCAGGGCGGTCGCGACCTTCGGTCCCGCGGCCGTGCCCAACTATGTGATCAGCATGTGCACGTCGGTCAGTGACATGCTCGAGGCGCTGATCCTGCTCAAGGAGGCAGGCCTCTACGACGCGAATGACGGTTCTCCACGCTGTACGGTCCGCGTGGTTCCGCTGTTCGAGACGATCGAGGATCTCCAGCAGGGCGCAGCGACCCTCCTCGCCGTTCTCGACGTCCCGTTCTATCGGGCGATGGTCGAGTCCCAGAACGGGATTCAGGAGATCATGCTCGGCTACTCGGACTCGAACAAGGACGGCGGCTACATGGCCGCGAACTGGGCGCTCTACCGCGCCGAGCTCGATCTGGTCGACGTGGCGTCGCGGTCGGGCATCAGGTTGCGTCTGTTCCATGGGCGCGGCGGGACCGTCGGGCGCGGCGGTGGTCCCAGTTACGACGCCATCCTGGCCCAGCCGCCCGGCGCGGTTCAGGGCTCGCTGCGCATCACCGAGCAGGGCGAGATCATCGCCGCGAAGTACGCCGAACCGGTCACGGCGCGGCGCAACCTGGAGACGCTGCTCGCCGCGACCATCGAGTCCTCACTCCTGGACACCGAAGGCCTCGGCGACGAATCCGACTCGGCCTACGAAATCATGGACGACATCGCGGCGAAAGCGCGAGCCGCATACAGCCGGCTGGTTCACGAGACACCGGGATTCGTCGAGTACTTCACCACCTCGACGCCCCTGTCGGAGATCGGTGCCCTCAACATCGGCAGCCGGCCGGCGTCGCGCAAGCAGACCGAGAAGATCTCCGATCTGCGGGCGATCCCGTGGGTGCTCTCGTGGACGCAGTCGCGCGTGATGCTGCCCGGCTGGTACGGCACGGGCTCGGCGTTCGAGGAATGGGTCGGGGACGATCCGGAGCGGCTGGAGACGTTGCGGCGGTACTACGCCAAGTGGCCGTTCTTCCGCACCGTGATGTCGAACATGGCTCAGGTACTGGCGAAGTCGGACATGGGCCTGGCCCACCGGTACGCGCAGCTGGTGCCCGACGAGGAGCTGCGCGAGCGGGTGTTCGGCATGATCGTCGACGAACACGAGCGGACGATCGCGATGTGCGCGAAGATCACCGGCACCGACGACCTGCTCCACGACAACGCCGCGCTGAAGCGGTCGGTCTACAACCGCTTCCCGTATCTCGAGCCGCTCAACCTGCTGCAGGTCGAGCTGCTGCGGCGCTTCCGCGCGGGGGAGGACACCCCGATCGTGCGGCGCGGGATCCAGCTCACCATGAACGGCCTCGCCACCGCGCTGCGGAACTCGGGCTAGCGGACGGTCACCGGATGTCGGCGGCGGCCGCGTCGTCGAGGAACCAGATGGTCTCCTCGGTGCCGCGCGCCCCGGCGGCGGGCCAGTCGGCCGGGTCCGCGCCACCGTGTGCGGCACCGACCGCCTCGGCCTTGTCGGCGCCGGCGACCAGGAACCACACCTGCCGGGAACGGTTGACGACGGGCAGGGTCAGGGTGATCCGGCGCGGCGGCGGCTTCGGCGAATCCTCGACGGCGACCACCGACTTCGTGGTCTCCGCGGTGGCCGCAGTGTGCGGGAACAACGAGTTGATGTGTCCCTCACCGCCCATGCCGAGCAGATGGAGATCGAACTCCGGCGCCACGCCGTCGCTCGACCGGCCGGCGAGAATCGCGGCGTAATCCGCGGCGGCGGCCTCGATGTCGTCGCCGAGCGGTCCGTCCGACGGCGCCATCGGGAACACCCGCGACGGGTCGACGGGCACGGTGTCGAGCAGCGCCTCGCGCGCCTGACCCGAATTGCGTTCCGGATCGTCGGCGGGGACGAAACGGTCGTCGCCCCAGTAGATGTCGACCTTGGACCAGTCGATGGTGCCGCTGTCGGCGGCGAGCGCCGACAGCAGGCCGATCCCGTTGCTGCCGCCGGTCAGCACCACACTCGCGACGCCGCGTTCGGCTTGGGCTCGGGTCACGAGATCCACGAACCGGGTCGCGGCGGTCTCGACGAGTTCCTGCTTGGAGTCGAAGACGAGGGTCTCGGTGGTCATCGGGCGGCAACTCCTTCGGTGTCATCTGTGAACTCGACCTCGGGGACACCCTTGAGTGCTTCGAAGTACACCTCGTCGGTGTCGAGTCGTCGTAGCTCCTCCGCGATACACGCGGGAAGTTCACGCCGGCCCATGGCGACGCGTCCATCGGGTTTGCCGGGCATCGTCAGCACGGCGTTGTTCTCCTCGTCGACGGCGAGGATGGTCGGACCCTCGTCGCGGTGGAGTCGGATCTCGAAACTGCCGCGGCGGCGTCGCGTCGGGACGTTCAGGGTGGACCGCAGCCAACCGGCGATCAGGTCCACCGAGGGCGAGTTCTGCGACCCGGTGACCACGACCTCGGTGATCGGGGTGTGCGGCGGTCGGTCGACCGCGGACGCGAGGATCGCGCGCCAGTGGGTGATGTGGGTCCAGGCGAGGTCGGTGTCGCCGGGGGAGTAGGTCTCGAGGCGCTGCGCCAGCACCGTGAGCGAGTCGCCCGCCTTGCTCGCGTCGACGATGCGCCGGTGCCCGAGTTTGCCGAGCGGATCGTCGGCGGGGCGTCGTGGTCCCTTGCCCGGCCACCAGGTGACGACCGGGGTGTCGGGGAGGAGGAAGGGGGTCACCACGCTGTCCGGATGGTCGGCGAGTTCGCCCTGCAGCGACAGCACGACCACCTCGGAGGCGCCGGCATCGCCGCCCACGCGGATCTGCGCATCGAGCCGTGAGTCGCCTTCACGCACACCGCGATACACGACGATGACGCGGCTGGGGTGCTCGCGGCTCGCGCCGACCGCCGCCTCGATGGCCCCTTCCATCGGCTCACCGAGTTCGACGCACACGACCAGGGTGAGCACGCGACCCAGACTCAGCGCGCCGCCTGCGGCGCGCACCTCGATGATCTTCTTGGCGACCTTTCCGGTCGACGTGTCGGGCAGTTCGACGATCATCGGGAGGCCTCCTGAACGGATCGGACGGTGCGGGCGTACGGACGTCTCGTCACGGCCGGCGCCACGCGCGACCGGTGCGGGCCATCATCTCCTCGGCCGAACGCGGCCCCCACGTCCCGGACTCGTAGGTGTCGGGCGACCCCGACTCGGCCCAATGGTCGAGCACCGGATCGAGGATGCGCCACGACAATTCGACTTCCTCGTTGACGGGGAACAGCGAGGGTTCACCCAGCAGGACGTCGAGGATGAGACGCTCGTACGCCTCCGGCGAGGCCTCGGTGAAGGCGGTGCCGTAGCTGAAGTCCATGTTGACGTCCCGGACCTCCATGCTCGACCCGGGGACCTTCGACCCGAATCGGAGGGTGATGCCCTCGTCCGGCTGGACCCGGATCACGAGCGCGTTCTGGCTCAGTTCCTCGGTCATGGTCTGGTCGAACGGCAGGTGCGGAGCGCGCTTGAAGACGAGTGCGATCTCGGTGACGCGACGGCCCAGGCGCTTTCCGGTGCGCAGATAGAACGGGACCCCTGCCCAGCGGCGGGAGTCGACCTCGAGGGCGATGGCGGCGAAGGTCTCGGTCTTCGAGTCCTTCGCGAAACCCTCCTCCTCCTTGAGGCCCGGCACCTTCTCGCTGCCCTGCCAACCCGGTCCGTACTGACCGCGGGCGGTGTTCTCGTCGATCGGCAGGACGTTGCGCGTCGCGGCGAGGACCTTGATCTTCTCGGCCTGTAACTGCTTGGGCTCGAAGGAGATCGGCTCCTCCATCGCGACCAGGGCCATGAGCTGCAGCAGGTGGTTCTGGATGACGTCGCGCGCCGCGCCGATCCCGTCGTAGTAACCCGCCCGGCCGCCGAGTCCGATGTCCTCGGCCATGGTGATCTGGACGTGGTCGACGTAATGCGAGCTCCACAGCGGGTCGAAGAGCTGATTGGCGAACCGCAGGGCCAGGATGTTCTGGACGGTCTCCTTGCCCAGATAGTGGTCGATCCGGAACACCGACGACTCGGGGAAGACGTTGTTGACGATCGCGTTGAGTTCACGCGCGGACTCGAGATCGTGGCCGAACGGCTTCTCGATCACCACCCGTCGCCAGCTGTCGCCCGTCGGCGTGGCGAGACCGCTGCGCTCGAGCTGCTCGCAGACCGTCGGGAAGGCCCCCGGCGGAATCGACAGGTAGAACGCGTGATTGCCGTCGGTCCCGCGTTCGACGTCGAGTGACTTGAGCGTGTCGCGCAGCCTGTCGAAGGCGGCGTCGTCGTCGAATGCGCCCTGCACGAACCGGAATCCCTCGGCGAGGCGTTCCCACACCTCTTCGCGGAATCCGGTCCGTGCGTGTTCGCGGACGGCGTCGTGGACGATGGCGCCGAAGTCCTCGTCGGTCCAGTCGCGCCGAGCGAAGCCGACGAGGGCGAACGACGGTGGCAGGAGGCCGCGGTTGGCGAGGTCGTAGACCGCCGGCATCAACTTCTTGCGGGCGAGGTCGCCGGTGACCCCGAAGATGACCAGGCTGCACGGTCCCGCGATGCGCGGCAGCCGTTTGTCCTGCGGGTCACGGAGCGGATTGGTCCACGAACCGGTCCCGGTTGACTCCTCGCCTCCCGCCACCTGCGGTCAGCCCTTGTTCGCCGCGGACAGTTGCTCGGCGGTCGCGCTGAGCAAATCGTTCCACGCGTCCTCGAACTTGCTGACGCCCTCGTTCTCCAGGACCAGGAAGACGTCGGTCAGGTCGACGCCCACCGCGACGAGCTTGTCGAAGATCTCCTGCGACTCGGCCGCGAGACCGATGATCGACTCGGTGTTGACCCAGCCGTGGTCGGCGAAGGCGTCCATCGTCTTGCCCGGCATCGTGTTGACCGTGTTGGGCGCGACGAGCTCGCTCACATACAGGGTGTCCGGGTAGTCGGGGTTCTTGACGCCCGTCGACGCCCAGAGTGCGCGTTGCGGGCGGGCGCCCTTGGCGAGCAGCTCGGGGAACCGCGACTCGACCTCGAAGACCTGCTGGTAGGCCGAGTAGGCGAGACGTGCATTGGCCAGTGCGGCCTTGCCCTTGAGCTCGGTGGCCTCCGGGGTGCCGATGGCGTCGAGTCGCTTGTCGATCTCGGTGTCCACCCGCGACACGAAGAACGAGGCGACGGAGTGGATGCGGGAGAGGTCGTGGCCGGCCTGGGCGGCGGCGTCGAGGCCGTCGAGGTAGGCGGCGATGACCTTCTCGTAGCGCTCGACCGAGAAGATCAGCGTCACGTTCACGCTGATGCCCTCGGCGATGACCTTGCTGATCGCGGGGAGCCCGGCCTCGGTGGCCGGGATCTTGATGAGCAGGTTCGGCCGGTCGACGATCTTCCACAGCTCGACGGCCTGTGCCACCGTGGCGTCGGTGTCGTGGGCGAGGCGCGGATCGACCTCGATCGACACGCGTCCGTCGACGCCGTCGGTCGACTCGTAGGTCGCGGCGAGGACGTCACAGGCGTTGCGCACGTCGTCGGTGGTGACCGTCCGGATGGTGGCGTCGACGTCGGCGCCCCGTGCGGCCAGTTCGTTGACCTGGTCGTCGTAGGCATGGCCCGACGACAGCGCGGCCTGGAAGATCGACGGGTTGGTGGTCACCCCGACGACCGACTTGGTGCTGATGAGTTCGGCAAGGTCACCTGAGCTGATCAGGTCCCGGGACAGGTCGTCCAGCCACACCGAAACTCCGGCGGCGGACAGTTCGGCGAGCTTCTCGTTCTGGGTCACGATTCTCTCCTTGTGGGTTGTTGGCGCTCAGCCCGCGACGACGCGCTCGGCGGCCGCGGTCACGGCCTCGGCGGTGATGCCGAACTTGGTGAACAGCACCTTGTAGTCGGCGGAGGCCCCGAAGTGTTCGATCGACACGATCTCGCCACCGGCGCCGACGATGCGGTACCACGGCATGGCGATACCGGCTTCGACGGCGACGCGCGGAACCGACGGCGGCAGCACGTGGTCGCGGTACCCCTGCGGTTGCTCATCGAACCACTCGACACAGGGCATCGAAACGACTCGCGCCTTGATTCCCTTCTCCGCCAGCGCCTTCTGTGCATCGACGGCGAGGTACACCTCGGAGCCGGTGCCGATGAGCACGACGTGGGGATCACCCTCGGAGTCGCTCAGGACGTATCCGCCGTTGGCGACGCCCTGCGCCGAGGTGCCCTCCAGGATCGGGATGTTCTGGCGGGTGAGCGCCAGGCCGACCGGATGGTTCCGGCGGGTGAGCAGGTGCTGCCAGGCGTACGCGGTCTCGTTGGCGTCGGCCGGCCGGACGACGTCGAGGTTCGGGATCGCGCGCAGCGCGGCCAGGTGCTCGATCGGCTGATGGGTCGGGCCGTCCTCACCCAGACCGATCGAGTCGTGGGTCCAGACGTAGATCGGATCGATCTCCATCAGCGCCGCGAGGCGGACCGCGGGACGCATGTAGTCGGCGAACTGCAGGAACGTACCGCCGTAGGCGCGGGTCGGCCCGTGCAGCGCGATGCCCGACAGGATCGATCCCATGGCGTGCTCACGGACACCGAAGTGCAGGGTGCGGCCGTAGGGGTTGGCCGACCACTTCTTGGTGCTGATCGAGGTCGGTCCGAACGACGGCTCGCCGTCCATGGTGGTGTTGTTGGAGCCGGCCAGGTCGGCCGAACCGCCCCACAGCTCGGGCAGCACGGGCGCGAGCGCGCCGAGCACCTTGCCCGATGCGCTGCGGGTCGCGACATCCTTGTCGCCGACGTTCCAGCTGGGCAGCACGTCGGTCCAGCCCTCGGGCAGTTCGTGGGCGGTGAGCCGGTCGAACAGCTTCTTGGCGTCGGGGTTCTTCTCCGCCCAGGCATCGAACGACGACGTCCACGCCGTGCGTTCCTCGGCGCCGCGGTCGATGAGCTTGCGGGTGTGGCCGATCACCTCGTCGGTGACCTCGAAGTTCTTCTCCGGGTCGAAACCGAGGACCTTCTTCGTCGCCGCGACCTCGTCTTCGCCGAGCGCCGCGCCGTGGGCCATGCCGGTGTTCATCATGTTGGGGGCGGGGTAGCCGATGATGGTGCGCAGGCAGATGATCGACGGCCGGTCGATGACCTGCTGGGCCGCCTCGATCGCCGCCTCGATGGCGACGATGTCCTCGCCGCCCTCCACGGTCTGCACGTGCCAGCCGTAGGCCTCGTAGCGCTTCGCGACATCCTCCGACAGCGCGATGTCGGTGTCGTCCTCGATCGAGATCTGGTTCTGGTCGTAGAACACGATCAGGTTGCCGAGCTGCTGGGTGCCTGCCAGCGAGCTGGCCTCCGACGTCACGCCCTCTTCGATGTCGCCGTCGGAGGCGACGACGTAGATGTAGTGGTCGAACGGGCTCTGTCCGGGCGCCGCATCGGGGTCGAACAGGCCGCGTTCGCGTCGGGCGGCCATCGCCATGCCGACCGACGAGGCGAGACCCTGACCCAGCGGGCCGGTGGTGATCTCGACGCCGCGGGTGTGGCGGAACTCGGGGTGGCCCGGCGTGAGAGAGTCCCAGGTCCGCAGCGCCTCGATGTCGGACAGCTCGAGACCGAACCCGCCGAGGTAGAGCTGGATGTAGAGCGTCAGGCTCGAGTGTCCGCACGAGAGGACGAAGCGGTCGCGCCCGGCCCAGTCGGTGTCGGTCGGGTCGTGACGCATGACTCGCTGGAACAAGGTGTAGGCGAGCGGAGCGAGGCTCATCGCGGTACCGGGGTGCCCGCTTCCGCACTTCTGCACTGCGTCGGCCGCCAGGATCCGGGCCGTGTCGACGGCGCGGGTGTCGAGGTCGGTCCAGTCGTCCGGGTGGCGGTGGGTGGTCAAAGCGCGGATCTCGTCTGTGTCGGCCACGATGCTGAAGGTCTCCTGTGCCTGCTCGGTGCGATTCGTACTCGGTCGGAGGTCGTAGAAGGGGCGATGGGTACCAGGGCGACCGGTACCAGCGTGATCGGTGTAGGCGTTGATCGGTATCGGCGCTGACCGGTGTCGGCCACCGACGATCGTCGGCGCGTACGCGTCCAGAGTAATCGGCGCCGGCCGCGCGTTGCGCGCCGACCGATGGTTACCGGCGAGTTCTGGCGTCATCGCCGGTCGAGAGCTCGCGCATGGCGGTGCCATGCCTCGATTCACGGTTCGCAGAGGCAAACGTCTACCATGCTCCGTAGTAGCCCGCGGGCGTCTGTGCGGGCGGACGAGGAGTGTTCGTGAGGATAGGGGAGCGTGTGAGCGGGAACAGTTCCGCCGCATCTCACTCGACCGACACCGCATCGAATCCGCAGGTATCGACCGAAACGGTCGCACCGGCCGATCAATCGTGGGCCGGGCGTGTGCGTGCGACGGTGCTCGCCTACATCGCGCTGACCAAGCCGCGTGTCATCGAGTTGCTTCTCGTCGCGACGATCCCGGTGATGCTGCAGGCCGACCGCGGCCACGTCGACATCGCGGTCATCGCCTTCACCCTGATCGGTGGCTGGCTCGGCGCAGGCAGCGCCAACACCCTTAACATGGTGGCCGACGCCGACATCGACAAGAAGATGAAGCGCACGGCCCGGCGTCCGCTGGCCCGCCGCGCGGTCGCGCCGCGGAGCGCGCTCATCTTCGGTCTCGCGTTGTGGGCGGCGTCCTTCGCGGTCCTGTACTTCGCCGCCAACCTCCTCTCGGCGCTGCTCGTCTCGGCGACGATCCTCTTCTACGTCGGCGTCTACACGCTGATCCTCAAGCGTCGGACCTGGCAGAACGTGGTCTGGGGCGGCGCCGCGGGTTGTATGCCGACCCTGGTGGGTTGGGCCGCGGTCACCGGGTCGCTGAGCTGGCAGCCGATCGTCCTCTTCGCGGTCATCTTCTTCTGGACGCCGCCGCACACCTGGGCGCTGGCGATGCGCTACAAGGAGGACTACAAGGCGGCCGGTGTGCCGATGCTCCCGGTCATCGCGACCGAAGAACGCGTCACCCGCCAGATGCTGATCTACACGGTCCTCACCGTGGTGACCTCACTGCTGCTGATCCCGGCGACGAGCTGGATCTACACCGTGATCGCGCTGACCGCCGGTGGCTGGTTCCTGGAGCGGGTGACCAAGCTGTACCGCGACACCAAGCGCGGTGCCGAGGTGGCACCGCTGAAGGTGTTCCTGCAGTCCAACGAGTACCTCGCCATCGTGTTCTGCGGACTCGCGATCGACGCGGTCGTCGGACTGCAGACCATCTCGTCCTACTTCTGAGCGCGGCTCACGTCCCGGCCGGCAACAGCACCGTCGAACCCGTGGTGACACGTGCCTCCAGGTCGGTGTGTGCGGCAGCCGCATCGGCCAATCGGTAACGCTGGCCGACGCGCACCTCGACACTGCCGTCGACGATCGCCTCGAAGTACTCGCCGGCCCGGCGGTTCAGTTCCTCGGCCGTGTCGGTGAAGTGCGCCAGTGTCGGCCGCGTCACCGACAGCGATCCCGCCGCGTTCAAACGTTGGAGGTCGAACGGCGGAACCGGCCCGCTCGCCGCCCCGAAGAGCACGATGATCCCCCGGACCGCGGTCGAGGCCAGTGACTGCTCGAACGTGTCGGCGCCGACGCCGTCGTAGACCACCGGCACGCCGCGTCCGTCGGTGAGGTCACGGACGCGGGAACTCAGGTCCTCCCCGTAGCGCAGGACGTGATCCGCCCCCGCGGCGCGCGAGAGTTCCGCCTTCTCGTCGGACGAGACCGTCGTGATGACCGTCAGTCCGCGGCGCTTGGCGAGCTGGGTGAGGATCAGGCCGACACCACCGCCACCGGCGTGCACCAGGATCGTGTTGCCGGCTTGGGGATGAGCACTCCCGTCGAGGAGGTAGTGCGCGGTGAGACCGCGGAGAAGCGACGACCCGGCCACCGCGTCGTCGACCGCGTCGGGTACCGGGACCGCTTTCGAGGCCGGGACCGCGACAAGCTCCGCATACGAACCGGGGGCCGCACACCACGCCACCCGCTGACCTTCCTGCAGCGACGTCACATCCGAGCCGGTCGCGACGACGATGCCCGCGCCCTCGGTGCCGGGGATGTAGGGCGGTGTGGAGGGATAGAGGCCCCGGCGCAGATAGGTGTCGATGAAGTTCACACCCACCGCTGCGGTCCGGACGATCACCTCGTCGGAGGCGGGGATGGGATCGTCGACGCTGCCGAAGGTCAGGACGTCGGGTCCGCCGTGGCGGGTCACCTGGATAGCTCGCACGACACCGTTCTACACGCCGGAATCGCCCCGGTATGCTGACCCCCATGACGAACACCACCGACGGCGAGAACTCGGGCACGCAGCAGAAGGTCGAGGCACCCACCGAGGTCGTCGCCTCGGTACGCAAGTTCGTCGAGCGCGAAGGTGGCAGCGCGAAGGTCGTCCTCCAGGCGATCGGGGACGCCGGTGTGCGGATCACGCTCGTCGGCGACGCCAACGGCATCCTCGGGGACCGGGTTGTGCCCGATCTCGCGACCGCGCAGGCCGTGGTCGACGCCGTCGACGGTCTCGAGATCGCCGAATGGGACCGTGACCTCACCTCGGAGACCACGGTGTCGACGTCGCACTACCGCAAGATGGCGGGTTGGGTCGCGCGGCAGAAGCGCTTCCCGCGTGCGCGCAACCGCGCCATCCTCTGAGGCCGGAGTTCGATCAGGCAGACTCGCGCAGCGGGTCTGCCTTTTTCGTCGCCGGATCCTTGACGATCGGGTTCCGCGCGATCAGGAGCTGCCAGGTGGCGCCGATGAGCAGGACCGCACTGCCGAACATGTGCGCGATGACGAGGGCGATGGGCAGATCGGTGGCGAACTGCACGAACCCGATCAGGCCCTGGAGCAGCAGGAGCAGCATGAACACCACTGCCGAGCGCTGTTGCGGCCGCGCGAACACCCGTGCGTAGACGAGGGCCGCGATCGCGAGCCCGACGAGGGTGAAGACGGCGTCGGCGTGCAGCTGTGTCGCGTTGCCGGGGTCGAGACCGTTCCGCGGGGCGTCCACATCGCCGGCGTGCGGGCCGGAGCCGGTCACGACCGTGCCGAGGTAGATCGTGCCCCAGGTGACGAGATAGACCAGCCAGGCGAGGTAGATGCCGAGTCGGCGTGTGGCGGTCGAGGGAGCGTCGGCGTCGTGCGATCCGGGCGCGGTCGGCGTCGGATACGGACGCATCCGGTAGACGAGCACGGTGGATGCGGAGACCAATGCCATGGACAGCAGGAAATGCAGCGCGACGACCCACGGGTTGAGCTGGGTCAGGACCGTGATCCCGCCGATCACCCCCTGGAACGGGATGCCGAGCGCGATGAGGGTGACCAGCCACTTGTCCCGGCGCGCCGCTCCGGCC
Organism: Gordonia sp. p3-SID1431; assembly: GCF_025143765.1. Lineage (NCBI taxonomy): Bacteria > Bacillati > Actinomycetota > Actinomycetes > Mycobacteriales > Gordoniaceae > Gordonia > Gordonia sp. p3-SID1431. Next base: position 68,065 of record NZ_JAMBDT010000004.1, on the reverse strand, counting down.
AACCGCAGGACGGCGACCCAGGTCGCGATGGCGATGACGATCAGCACGAAGGTGAGCAGACGGTTGCCGAACTCGATCGCGCCGTGCATGCCCAGTTCGCCGTGCGGCACGAACGACTCGTCGGTGCACCGCGGCCAGGTCGGGCAACCGAGGCCCGAGGCGGTCACGCGCACGGCGCCGCCGGTGGCCACGATGCCCACGTTCGAGACGAGCAGGGCGATGGCCCAGCGATGCACGAATCGTGCCGTCGGCCGGCCGAAGCCGGGGACGAACCGCCACGGACCGGTCAGCGGCCGGCGCGCGTCGCCGGCGGCCGCGGCATGATCGCCCGACCGGGCCGTGGCCGGGGCGTTCGAAGTATCGGATGTCATCGGAATCGGAACCACCTCACCGCCAAGGTGCCGGCCACCGCGGCCCACACCAGCAAGACACCCACCCCGAAGGCGTCGAACGAACCCTCCGAGGCCATCTCGAGCGCCTCGCTCAGTGCCCCCGACGGGATGCACCGCGCGATCCAGTGCATGGCGTCGGGGATGTTGGAGTCGACGACGACGAGACTGCCGAGGCCGATGAACGCGAACCACAGCAGGTTCGCCAGTGCCAGCACGACCTCGGCCTTCAAGGTGCCGCCGAGCAGCAGCCCGAGAGCCGCGAAGCACGCGGTGCCGACCGCGAGGACCACCGCACCGATGAGCAGACCGACGGGGCTCGGTCGCCAGCCGAACGCGGCGCCGATCCCACCGAGGATCACCGACTGCAGCGCGACCACCACGAGGACCGCGATCGACTTGCCGGCGATGATGCCCCAGCGCGGTATCGGCGTCGCGCCGAGGCGTTTCAGCGCGCCGTAGCGACGGTCGAACCCGACGGCGATCGCCTGTCCGGTGAACGCCGTCGACATCACCGCGACGGTCAGGATCGCCGGGACGAACAGCGCCGCCCGCTCGGCGGGGCCGTCGCCGAACCCGGTGTCGATCGGCAGCAGGCACAGACCGACGAGCAGCGTGATCGGGATGAACATCGTGAGGAGCAACTGCTCGCCGTTGCGGAGCAGGAGCTTGAGTTCCAGGCCGCTCTGCGCGGCGATCATCGCCGGCAGCGACGCCGCCCGGGGAGCGGGGCGGAACAGACCGTCGGGGAATGTTCCGGCAGCACGGTCGGCGGGGCGGGGGAGCCCGGTGGGTGCGGATGAGGTCACGGTCGAAGGGTCCGTCCGGTGAGATCGAGGAAGACGTCTTCGAGGCTGCGGGTCTCCACGCGCAGATCGGTCGCGAGGACGTTGATCTTGGCGCACCAGGCGGTCACCGTGGCCAGCACCTGCGGCGTCATCGGACCGATGACCAGATACGAGCCGGGGGTGGCCTCCGTGCAGTGGTAGTCCTCGGGCAGGGCCAGCACCAGCATCGACAGGTCGAGTCCACGTGGTGCGGTGAAGCGCAGTTCGTTCTCGGCGCCGGTGCTGGTGAGGTCGGCGGGTGTCCCGTCGGCGACGACGTGGCCGTGATCGATGATCGCGACGTGGTCGGCGAGTTCCTCGGCCTCGTCCATCAGATGCGTCGTGAGCAGGACGGATGCTCCGTCGGCCCGGAGCCGGTCGATGAGTTCCCACACGACGAGGCGGGCGTGGGCATCGAGTCCGGCGGTCGGTTCGTCGAGGAAGACCAGTTCGGGGCGGCTGACGACCGCGCAGGCGAGGGCGAGGCGCTGCTGCTGGCCACCGGACAGACGTCGGTAGGACGTTCGACGCACGTCGGTCAGGCCGAGTGCGTCGAGCAGGAACTCGGGATCGATGGGATCGGCCGAATACGCGGCCACCAGGCGCAGCATCTCCTCGGCCCGGGCTCCCGGGTAGGCGCCACCGCCTTGCAGCATGACGCCGATGCGGCGCCGGAGCGCGTCGTTGTCGGCGATGGGATCGAGACCCAGGACGCGGACGCTGCCGGCGTCGGGTGCGGTGAAGCCCTCGCAGATCTCGACAGTCGTGGTCTTGCCCGCGCCGTTGGGACCGAGCAGGGCGAGGATCTCGCCGCGTTCGAGGGTGAGATCGAGCCGATCGACCGCGGTGCGATCCCCGAAGCGCTTGACCAGACCACGAACCTCGACGGCCGCCGCAGTGGCGGCCGGGGTGCCGGCGGAGGCGGCTGACCCGGGATCGCGGAGCCGACGATCGTTCACCCGATCGTCGTCGTTGATCTGCCGAGAGGTCGTGCTGCGCACACTGGTCAGACTAGGCGCTCGGAGCCCAGGGACGAAAAGCGGTGACCGGGCACACGGCGCATGCGCTCATCGTCGTGCCGACGCCGACCCGGCCGTGGCCTCGTCGTCGTCCGACACGGGCCCGCGGCGGCGTCGACGACGGGGCGCGCGGTCCTCGAAGAACAGGGCGGTGAGAACCGCGACCATGATCATGCCGGCCAGAAGTCCTTGTGCCAGAACCACTCCGCTCGTGTTGGAACTCGTGGGCATCACCACGATGGCGATGATCGCCGACGCCGCGATCGTGGAGATCCGGAACCAGGCGCCGGTGGCCCACGCGGCCAGCGGGATCACGGCCCACAGGAGGTACCAGGCCTGCACGAACGGGAAGAACAGCACGACTGTGGCCATCGACACACCGAGTGCACCGAGTGGGTGGAGCCGGCCGCCGAGCGTGGCGAGCATCCACCGGACGATGAACAGGGCGGCGACGAGCTGGCCGATGGGCCGGGCCACCTCGAGGATCGCCTGCGTGTGCTCGCCGAGGCCGAGGGTGACGCCGATCCGGCCGGTGGTCACCGACAACAGGGTCGGCATCGACATCCACGAGCGGACGATCTCGCCCGTCGACAACGTGCCCGTCCAGCCGAAGCCGAGCCCGGTGCCGAGGGAGATCCCCATCATCACGATGCCCAGGACCACCACGTAGAAGGCCGCCGACGCGCTCAGCATGTACACCGACCACCGGGAGCGACCCCACCATTCCCGAATCGGCGTGTGGCGGAGCACGGGCAGGGTGGCGCCCCACCGCATGGCCAAGGCGATGCCGACGAAGCCCAGGGCGAGCATCGAGGTGACCTTGATCATCGCCGACGCCGCGAGCACCGCACCGCCGCCGATGAGCAACCAGCCCGCTCGGGTGGGGACGAGGGTCCCGGGTCGGCGGAGTCGTTCGGCGCCGTAGATGGCGCGGAAACTCAACTCGAGACCGACCAGCATCAGGCCGAGCATGAGGGCCTCGTTGTGGATGCCCCCGACGAGATGCAGGATGACCAGCGGGTTCATCGCGCCCAGCCAGAGTGCGGCCACCGACGAGACCCCGCAGCGGCGGGCCAGGCGGGGGAGTGCCCAGACGATGAGCGCGACGCCGATCAGTGCGACGACGCGGTGCAGGAAGATCGCGGCGGTGATGTTGTCGCCGGTGACCTTGGTGATGCCCTCGCCGATCCACAGGAAGAAGGGGCCGTAGGGCGCGGGGGTGTCGCGCCAGAGGTTGGGCACCGACCTGGTCAAAATGTGGTCCACGCCGAGTCCGCGGACCGGACTGACCGAGTACGGATCCATGCCCCGGAAGGCGATGGCGCTCTGCGCGAGATACGAGTAGATGTCCTTGCTCAGCAGCGGCGGCGCCACGATGATCGGGGCGATCCACAGCATGAGGGTCCGGTCGGCCTGGCGGCGGCTCATGCGGCGCTCCGGGCTCCGGCCGTGGCGGACCTCGACGCTGAACCGGCCGACTGCGAACCGGCCGAGCAACAACCACGCGACGACCAGGGTGATCGCGCCGCCGATGGACAGCGCGAGGGCGGTGCCGAACATGCGTGACGGCAACGACAGGACGCGCATCCCGGCAACGGGGTTCTGCAGTACGGGTACCGCACCGGTCCCGAGGGCGCCGATGAGGATCAGTACCGAGCCGGTGGCGCCGAAGAGCTTGATCCGGCGGAGCCGGCGGGTCTCCTCGGCGTTGAGCGGGCCGACCTCGCGCTCGTCGTCGTGTAGGCGGGCCACGGTCTTGCCGTAGTCGCCGGGTTCGGCGCCGGCAGCGGCAGGGCGCTGTTTGCGCAGTCCGAGATAGTCGAGCAGGGCGACCAACCGGGTCCAGACGAGTCCGAAGTAGTCCGGCACGCGGCGCGGAGCTGTGGTTTCGGGCACACGACGACTGTAATCGCCGGGCGTGGTGGCCTCTCGACCCCCTGCGATAAGGGCACCCTTGCTGGCAGCAGGGAAGTAATTACGTCACACTCGTGTTGTGAAAACCATGCGGAACGATGTTGTGCTGCCTTCTGGCAGTGCCGGCGCCGTGCCCTCCGCTGGTACGGGTGCCGGAGTGACCGGCGGTGTCGACGCGCACCATGACGGTCAGACCCGGGAGGCCGTGGTCACCCTGCTCGTCGAAGACGGCCCGCTCACCGCCGGCGATATCGGCGAGCGCCTCGGCATCTCGGCGGCCGGCGTGCGTCGCCATCTCGACGCCCTGACCGGCGCCGGGGACATCGAGGTCGCCTCGCCGGGGTTCGGTCAGCGAGGCCGGGGCCGACCCGCCAAGTACTTCCAGCTCACCGCTTCCGGACGCGGCAAGATGCGCCACGCCTACGACGACCTGGCCGGTGCGGCGATGCGTAAGCTTCGTGATCTCGGCGGCACCGACGCGGTCGCCGAGTTCGCCCGCGAGCGCGTCGAACGCATCGTGGCCGGCGTCCGTCCCAGCACCGGCCCGGTGACCGTCGCCGACACGGTCGACGAGATCGCCGACGCGCTCACCAGCGCGGGGTACTCGACCAACACGCGTCAGGTCGGCACCGGCATGCAGATCTGCCAGCACCATTGCCCGGTGGCGCACGTCGCGACCGAGTTCCCGGAGCTGTGTGAGGCGGAGACCGCGGTCTTCACCGAACTCCTCGGCACGCACGTGCAGCGACTGGCGACCATCGCCAACGGTGACTGCGCCTGCACCACCCATGTGCCGATCCACCCACCGCCGGGTGGGACCACCGAAGACCGACCCGGGGCCGTCGCGGACCCCGATACGCAGCCCGTATCGCCCCGCGCCACCCCGAACCAGACACCGACCGCCACGACAACCCGAAAGGCCACGCGATGACTGTCACCGATCCGGCCACCCCGACCCCAGCGACGCCCCTCACCCAGGAGGAGACGATCGCCGCCCTCGGCAAGTACGGCTACGGCTGGGCCGATTCCGACGTCGCGGGCGCGAGCGCCAAGCGCGGACTGTCCCCGGCGGTCGTCGCCGACATCTCGGCGAAGAAGAGCGAGCCCGAGTGGATGCTCGAGCAGCGCCTCAAGGCCCTCAAGATCTTCGACAAGAAGCCCATGCCCGGCTGGGGTGCGGGGCTCGAGGGCATCGACTTCGACAACATCAAGTACTTCGTGCGCTCCAGCGAGAAGCAGGCCGCCACGTGGGACGACCTGCCCGAGGACATCAAGAACACCTACGACAAGCTCGGCATCCCCGAGGCGGAGAAGCAGCGTCTCGTCTCCGGTGTAGCGGCGCAGTACGAGTCCGAGGTCGTCTACCACTCGATCCGCGAGGACCTCGAGAAGCAGGGCGTGATCTTCCTCGACACCGACACCGCGCTCAAGGAGCACCCGGAGATCTTCCAGCAGTACTTCGGGACCGTCATCCCGGCGGGCGACAACAAGTTCTCCGCGCTCAACACCGCGGTGTGGTCGGGTGGGTCCTTCATCTACGTGCCGCCGGGTGTCCACGTCGACATCCCGCTGCAGGCCTACTTCCGGATCAACACCGAGAACATGGGCCAGTTCGAGCGCACGCTGATCATCGTCGACGAGGGTGCCTATGTGCACTACGTCGAGGGCTGTACCGCGCCGATCTACAAGACGGACTCGCTGCATTCAGCGGTCGTCGAGATCATCGTGAAGAAGGGCGGCCGCTGCCGCTACACGACCATCCAGAACTGGTCGAACAACGTCTACAACCTGGTGACCAAGCGCGCGAAGGCCGAGGCCGGCGCGACCATGGAGTGGATCGACGGCAACATCGGTTCCAAGGTCACCATGAAGTACCCGGCGGTCTGGCTGACCGGCGAGCACGCCAAGGGCGAGGTCCTCTCGGTCGCGTTCGCGGGTGAGGGCCAGCACCAGGACACCGGTTCCAAGATGGTCCACCTCGCGCCGAACACCTCGAGCAACATCGTCTCCAAGTCGGTGGCCCGAGGCGGTGGCCGGGCGTCGTACCGCGGTCTGATCAAGATCAACAACGGTGCGCACGGCAGCCGGTCGACGGTGAAATGCGATGCGCTGCTGGTGGACACCATCTCGCGCAGCGACACCTACCCGTACGTCGACATCCGCGAGGACGACGTGACGATGGGTCACGAGGCGACCGTCTCGAAGGTCAGCGACGACCAGCTTTTCTACCTGATGAGTCGCGGTCTGACCGAGGACGAGGCGATGGCCATGGTGGTCCGCGGCTTCGTCGAGCCGATCGCCAAAGAACTGCCGATGGAATACGCGCTCGAGCTCAACCGCCTGATCGAGCTCCAGATGGAAGGAGCTGTCGGCTGATGGCCGATCCCACATTGCCCGTGACCACTCCCGGCTCGGCGGCGCCCGTCGTCAACAAGGGTGAGATGTTCACCTCGTTCGACGTCGACGCCTTCGAGGTGCCGAGTCCCCGCGAGGAGGCGTGGCGGTTCACCCCGTTCCGTCGTCTCCGCGGGTTGCACGACGGGTCCGCGCAGCGGTCCGGCGAGGCGACCGTGGAAGTGACCGGAGCGTCCGAGGGCGTCAAGGTCGAGACCATCGGTCGCGACGACAAGCGCCTCGGCGAGGGCGGCGTGCCGTTCGACCGTGTTGCCGCGCAGGCGTATTCATCGTTCACGCAGGCGACCGTGGTGACCGTCGGCCGCGAGGTCGAGCTCGCCGAGCCGGTCACCGTCACGGTCACCGGCCCCGGCGAGGGCGAGACCGCCTTCGGCCACACCCAGATCCGGCTCGAGGCGTTCGCGCGCGCCGTCGTCGTCCTCGATCAGAAGGGCAGCGGCACGTTCGCGGAGAACGTCGAATTCGTCGTCGGCGACAGTGCCGCACTGACCGTCGTGAACATCCACGACTGGGAGGACGACGCCGTCCACGTCGCGACGCATCACGTGCGCGCCGGCCGTGACTCCGTGGTCCGCCACTTCGCGATCAGCTTCGGCGGCAACCTGGTTCGACTGTCGCCGATCGTTCACTACGACGCGCCCGGTGGCGACGTCGAGATGTGGGGTCTGTACTTCGCCGACGCCGGTCAGCATCTCGAGCAGCGCCTCCTCGTCGACCACAGCCAGCCGCACTGCCGCTCGAACGTCGTCTACAAGGGCGCGCTGCAGGGCGACGTCTCCGGCGATCGCAGCCGTGAGGCCCACACCGTGTGGGTCGGCGACGTGCTGATCCGCGCCGAGGCCGAGGGCACCGACACCTTCGAGCTCAACCGCAACCTGGTGCTGACCGACAACGCACGTGCCGACTCGGTGCCGAACCTCGAGATCGAGACCGGCGAGATCGTCGGTGCCGGACATGCCAGCGCCACCGGTCGTTTCGACGACGAGCAACTGTTCTACCTGCAGGCCCGCGGCATCCCCGAGGACCAGGCCCGACGCCTCGTCATCCGCGGCTTCTTCGGCGAGGTGATCGCCAAGATCGGTGTGCCCGAGCTGCGCGAGCGTCTCTCGGCGGCGGTCGAGCAAGAACTCGAACTCGCCGGCGCCTGACCGCCGATCACCCTCGCCATCCGAACTTCCCAGCCCGGAGAAAGAAATTCTGAGACTATGACCACACTGGAAATCCGTGACCTGCACGTCGATGTCGCGCAGACCGACGCCGACGCCGAGCCCATCCACATCCTCAAGGGCGTCGACCTGACCGTGAAGTCGGGGGAGACGCACGCGATCATGGGCCCCAACGGTTCCGGCAAGTCGACGCTGTCCTACGCCATCGCCGGCCACCCCAAGTACGAGGTGACCTCGGGGTCGATCACCCTCGACGGTGAGGACGTCCTGGAGATGAGCGTCGACGAGCGCGCCCGCGCCGGGCTGTTCCTCGCCATGCAGTACCCCGTCGAGGTGCCCGGCGTCTCGATGTCGAACTTCCTGCGGACCGCCGCCACCGCCGTGCGCGGTGAGGCGCCGAAGCTGCGCCACTGGGTCAAGGAGACCAAGGAGGCGATGACCTCGCTCGACATCGATCCGTCGTTCTCCGAGCGCAGCGTCAACGAGGGTTTCTCCGGCGGTGAGAAGAAGCGTCACGAGATCCTCCAGCTCGACCTGCTCAAGCCGCGGATCGCGATCCTCGACGAGACCGACTCGGGACTCGACGTCGACGCCCTGCGGGTGGTCAGCGAGGGCGTGAACCGCTACAAGGAGCGCGACAACGGCGGGATCCTGCTGATCACGCACTACACGCGCATCCTCCGCTACATCAAGCCGGAGTTCGTGCACGTGTTCGTCAACGGTCGCGTCGTCGAATCCGCCGGTCCCGAACTCGCCGATGAGCTCGAGGAGAAGGGTTACGAGCGTTTCACCTCGGCTGCCAAGGCCGGCTGAGACCGCCCGACCGATCCGAGCCGACCAGCACAGGAGGTGTACCAGGTGACACTCTCGACAGAGGTTTCCACCGCCCTGGACGTCGATTCGCTGCGCGCCGACTTCCCGATCCTCTCGCGCACCGTGCGCGACGGAAAGCCGCTGGTGTACCTGGATTCCGGGGCGACCTCGCAGCGTCCGGTCCAGGTGCTCGACGCCGAACGGTACTTCCTCACGCACCACAACGCGGCGGTGCATCGCGGCGCGCATCAGCTCGCCGAAGAGGCGACCGATGCGTATGAGGACGCCCGGGAGGTCATCGCGGCGTTCGTGGGGGCGTCCGCCGACGAGCTCGTGTTCACCAAGAACGCGACCGAGGCACTCAACCTCGTGACCTACACCCTCGGCGACCCGCGGTCCGCGGACGTCCTCGGGGGTTCGGCGCTCGGGCCCGGCGACACCGTCGTCATCACCGAGCTGGAGCATCACGCCAATCTCGTTCCGTGGCAGGAGCTCTGCGGCCGCACGGGCGCGACGCTCCGCTGGTTCGGGGTCACCGACGAGGGCCGGATCGACCTGGATTCGCTGACCCTCGACGAGTCGGTGAAGGTAGTCTCGTTCACGCACCAGTCGAATGTGACCGGAGCGGTCGCCGATGTGGCCGAGTTGGTCTCGCGCGCACGGGCGGTCGGCGCACTCGTCGTGCTCGACGCCTGCCAGTCGGTGCCGCACATGCCGGTCGACTTCCGTGCACTCGACGTCGATTTCGCCGCCTTCTCCGGGCACAAGATGTTCGGGCCCAGCGGTGTCGGTGCCCTGTACGGCCGCGCTGAACTGCTGAATGCGTTGCCGCCGTTCGTCACCGGCGGATCGATGATCGAGACCGTGACGATGGAGGGGTCGACCTACGCCCCGCCGCCCCAACGTTTCGAGGCCGGCGTGCCGATGACCTCGCAGGTCGTCGGACTCGGTGCCGCGGTGCGTTACCTGACCGTTCTCGGCATGGACGCCGTCGCCGCGCATGAGCATGCGCTGACCGCGCGGGCGCTGGAGCAGCTCGGCGACATCGAGGGTGTGCGGATCATCGGGCCGTCGACCCCGGAGAACCGCGGCGGCGCCGTGGCCTTCCTCGTCGACGGCATCCACGCCCACGATCTCGGGCAGATCCTCGACGACGAGGGCGTGGCCATCCGGGTGGGTCACCACTGCACGTGGCCGCTGCACCGGCGCTTCGGCGTCGCCGCCACCGCACGTGCGTCGTTCGCCGCGTACAACACGTTCGCCGAGGTCGATGCGCTCGCCGCCGCGATCGTCACGGCGCAGAAGTTCTTCGGGACGGTCTGAGCCATGCGGATGGAACAGATGTACCAGGAAGTGATCCTGGACCACTACAAACACCCACACGGGCGCGGACTCCGTGAACCGTTCGGTGCCGAGGTCCACCACGTCAACCCGACCTGTGGTGACGAGGTCACCCTGCGCGTGGCGGTCTCCGACGACGGTTCGAGCATCGACGACGTGTCCTACGACGGGCAGGGATGCTCGATCTCGCAGGCGTCGACGTCGGTGTTGCACGACCTCATAGTCGGGCGGCCGGTCGGGGAAGCACTGGCCACCGTCGAGTCGTTCAACGCGATGATGACCTCCCGCGGCAAGGACGCCGGCGACGAGGACGTCATCGGCGACGGGATCGCCTTCGCCGGGGTGAGCAAATACCCGGCACGCGTCAAATGCGCGCTCCTGGGCTGGATGGCCTTCAAGGACGCACTCGCGCAGACGATGGACAGCCACGAGACACGAGCGGAGACAGCATGAGTGACGACACAGCCACCACGGACACACCGACGACCGCGGCCACCGACACCGGCGTGAGGGGGACACCCCCCGCGCCCGCGACGTCGCTGCCGGCCATCGAGGACGTCGAGGAGGCGATGCGCGACGTGGTCGACCCCGAACTGGGGATCAATGTCGTCGACCTCGGTCTGGTCTACGGCATCGAGGTGACCGACGACGCGGTCGCGAAGATCGACATGACCCTCACCTCGGCGGCCTGTCCGCTGACCGACGTGATCGAGGACCAGTCGCGCGGTGCGCTGGTCTCCAGCGGTCTGTGCACCGACATGGAGATCAACTGGGTCTGGCTGCCGCCGTGGGGCCCCGACAAGATCACCGACGACGGTCGCGAGCAGCTCCGCGCCCTCGGCTTCACGGTCTGACCGCCGGTCGGACACACCACTGCGCCGGCCCCGGTCATGATCGATGACCGGGTCCGGCGCTTGTTCGTGTAGGGCCCTTCCGTGCGAGGAGTTGATCGCATGAGGCGTTTCGAGTCGCGAGTCGAGCGGATGATCCGCGAGGCCACCGAACGCGGCGAATTCGACAACCTGCCGGGTGCGGGGAAGCCGTTGGATCTGACCGACAGCGACGATCCCGACTGGTGGGTCAAGCGCAAGATCCGCGAGGAGAACCTCGACTCGTCGGCGTTGCTCCCCGCGCCGCTGCTGTTGCGCCGGGAGGCACAGGATTTCCCGGAGTCGCTGCGCCACATCGCCGACGAGGGCGCGGTCCGCGACATCCTCGTCGAGTTCAATCGCCGTGTGCGAGAGGCACATCTCGCCTCCCGCCAGTTGGCGTTGCCGCACAGCGTCGTCGCGCACACCGTCGATGTCGACGACATGATCCGACGCTGGCGGGCTCTGCGGCGGTGATCAGCCGGCGTCGCCGGCCCACGCCGGGGTCGACATCGCACCCCGCGCCACCACGACGCGAGTACGCATGTCGACCGCGGCGATGACCCTGGTCATCGCGCTCATCGTGCCGGTGAGATCGTCCCGCTTGCTCAGGTAACTGCGTTGTGCGGCAAGGGGCATCGTGAAGAACGCCTCGAAGAACGCGACCGTTTGCGACGGACTGAGCCCCAGCAGGGCGCTGAGCCCACGGAGACGCAGGTTGTGTACCGCACGGGTGGACGGCGGCCACAGATCCGCGGCGGGGTCTCGACCCGCGGCGAGAGCGGCCACCACGGCGTCGGTGCACATCAACGATGTCGCGACGCTGTAGCCGGTCGTCGGGTTCTTGAAACCGCCCGCGGCGCCGAACCGGAAAACCGGATCGCGCCAGGGGTGTGGTGACGAGCCGGTCAGCGGGAAGTCGACGTGCTCGACCCGCCGGATCCCCGACGGCATCCCACCGAGCCGCGCGGCCAGGCGGCGTTCGAGTTCGTCGAGACCGAGGGCGGGATGCCCGGCGAGACAGGTCTCCTCGAGGAGGTACTCGCCCCCGCCGAGCGGCACGACATACAGAAAGGACGGCAGCGCCCGGCGGTCTGTCGCGCCACCCCGCCAGTCCATGAGCAGTGCCTCGTGTCCGTCCAGCACGGGTGCGGCCACCTCTGCGTCGACGACGATCCCGTACGCGGTCTGTCGAGGTGCGTCGTGGGGGAGCGCACCGCGACAGTCGACCACGGCATCGCCGGTCAGGACCGAACCGTCATCGAGATGCACACGCGCGCCGTCGATCTCGACCACCCGGGCGGAACGGGTCGGAACCCCGTCGAGGGTCAGTGACCGTTGCAGGCCGGGGGTGTCGAAGACGGTGTAGCCGCGGGCCACCTCCTCGAGTTCGCGGCCCGCGATCCCGATGCGCTCGGTCCGGGCGGCGACGGCGGACGGGTCGACCCACTCGGGCAACTCGTCGGACCAGCAGGCGAACGTGGACCGCCAGACCCGGTCGGGGGACGGATCGACCAGGGTGACCGGTACGCCGGCACGGGCCAGGCGGTGGACGAGGGCGCGGCCGGCCGGCCCGGCCCCCGCGACGATGACTCCGGAACTCACATCCTGTCCTTCGGCGCGGGCGGCGATCCGGACGGTGACGTGTCGTCGGGCAGGGACGTCACGAACCGCCGGTGGCGAGCATGCCACCGTCGACGGCCAGGGTCTCGCCGGTGATCCACGCCGACTCGTCGCTCGCGAGGAAGGCGACCGCCCGGGCGACGTCCTCGGGTTCCCCGATTCGCTTCATCGGGTACGAGTTCGCCGCGCGGGCCTCGTTGTCGCCCTCGGTGAACACGGATGCGAACTTGGTCCGGACGATCGAGGGGGCGATCGCGTTGACCCGGATGTTCGGTCCGAGTTCCCAGGCGAGTTCGGCGGTGAGACGGATCAGCGCCGCCTTCGACGTGCCGTACGCCGCGATCACGCCCGTCGACCGCAGGCCCGCGACCGAGGAGATGTTGACGACCGACCCGCCGGTGTCCTTCATGCCCGCCCGGTAGGCCTCCTGGACGAACCCGAGCGCGGCGACGACGTTGGTGTCGAACGTCTTGCGGTACGCGGCGAGGTCGGCCCCCATCAGTGGGCCGGCCAGCGGCGCGATCCCGGTGTTGTTGACCAGGATGTGGATGCCGCCGCCCTGTGCGACGGCCGCGGCCACGGCGGCCGCCCGGTCGTCGGCGTCGCCGGTGTTGCCCGCACACGCCGAGACCGTCGCTCCGGGCACCGCGTCCCGGATCCGGCCTGCGGCCTCCTCGAGTGGCTCGGCCTTCCGGCTCGTGATGACGACCGAAGCGCCGCGTCGGGCCAGTTCCGTCGCGATCGCCTCACCGATGCCGCGACTGGCACCGGTGACGAGCGCGGACCGGCCGGTCAGGTCGGAGGACTGCGGGAAGTTCTGCGGAATCGTTGTGGAGTGCGTCACGTCCCACACCGTATCGGTCCACCGTGACGGGGGTGGTCGACTCGGCCGCACGGCGCCGGGGTCCGCACGTGGAAAAAGCAGTGGCGCGGCACCGGTAGAATCGACCGTCGTGATCACCGCGACCGACCTGGAGGTACGAGCGGGCGCTCGGACCCTGTTGGCGGCGCCCGGCGACGCCTTACGCATCCAGCCCGGCGACCGGATCGGCCTTGTGGGCCGCAACGGTGCCGGCAAGACCACCACGCTGCGCATCCTGGCCGGCGAGACCGAACCCTACGCGGGATCGATCCGCCGGTCCGGTGAACTCGGTTACCTCCCGCAGGACCCCAAAGAGGGCGACCTCGACGTCCTGGCCAAGGACCGGGTGCTCTCCGCGCGCGGTCTCGACGAGATCCTGCGCGACATGGAGAAGCAGCAGGCGCAGATGGCCGAGGCCGCCGACGACAAGCTGCGGGACAAGGCCGTGGCGCGGTACGGACGCCTCGAAGAGCGCTTCGCCGCCCTCGGCGGATACGTCGCCGAATCCGAGGCCGCGCGGATCTGCAACAGCCTGGGTCTGCCCGATCGGGTTCTCGAGCAGCCGCTGCGGACACTCTCCGGCGGTCAGCGCCGACGGATCGAACTCGCACGCATCCTGTTCGCGGCGTCCGACGGCTCGGGGAAATCCGACACCACCCTCCTGCTCGACGAACCGACCAACCACCTCGACGCCGACTCGATCGCCTGGCTCCGTAGCTTCCTGCAGAACCACGAGGGGGGTCTCGTCGTGATCAGTCACGATGTCGACCTGCTGGCCGACGTGGTGAACCGGGTGTGGTTCCTCGACGCGGTGCGCGGTGAGGCCGACATCTACAACATGAGCTGGAAGCGGTACCTCGATGCCCGGGCGACCGACGAGCAGCGCCGTCGTCGCGAACGGGCCAATGCCGAGAAGAAGGCGTCCGCCCTGCGCGCGCAGGCCGCGAAGCTCGGTGCCAAGGCCACCAAGGCGACCGCCGCGCAGAACATGCTCAAGCGCGCGGAGCGGATGATCGACGCCCTCGACGAGGAGCGGGTGGCCGACCGCACCGCGCGGATCCGGTTCCCCGAACCGGCCGCATGCGGCAAGACACCGTTGATGACGTCCGGACTCTCGAAGAGCTACGGCTCGCTGGAGATCTTCACCGGGGTGGACCTCGCGATCGACAAGGGCAGTCGCGTAGTCGTCCTCGGCCTCAACGGCGCGGGCAAGACGACGCTGCTGAGAATGCTTGCCGGAGTGGAGAAGCCGGACACAGGGTCGATCGAGCCGGGATTCGGTCTGAAGATCGGCTACTTCGCGCAGGAACACGACACCCTCGACGACCGGGCGTCGGTGTGGGAGAACATCCGGCACGCGGCACCCGACGCGGGCGAGCAGGACCTCCGAGGCCTGTTGGGCGCGTTCATGTTCAGCGGCGCCCAGCTCGATCAGCCGGCCGGCACGCTGTCCGGCGGTGAGAAGACCCGGCTCACGCTGGCCGGGCTGGTGTCCTCGGCGGCGAACGTCTTGCTCCTCGACGAGCCGACCAACAACCTCGACCCGATCTCGCGCGAACAGGTCCTCGACGCCCTGCGCAGCTACACCGGGGCCGTCGTCTTGGTGACGCACGATCCGGGCGCCGCCGCCGCGCTCGATCCGCAGCGTGTGATCCTGTTGCCCGACGGCACCGAGGACCACTGGAGCGAGGAGTATCAGGAGCTCATCGAGCTCGCCTGATCGCCTCGATGACCCGATCGGTCCCGGCGCGGTCGGGCACCGTCAGTCGGTGACCGTGTCCGGCGAACTCCCGGCCGACGACCCCCGCGTCCCGCAGTCGCCGCCCGAACTCGATGCCGTCGGGGCCCGGCACGAACACGAAATTCGCCTCGCTCGGCAGCGCCGGGTGGCCCGAGTCGCGCAGCGCGTCGGCGATTCGATCGCGTTCGCGGCGCATCGCCGTGACCCGTCCGGCCAGCTCGTCGGACGCGGCAAGTGCCACTGGCGCAGCGTGTTCGGCGGCCGCGGTGATCGAGAAGGGGACCTCGTGACGGCGGGCACCGCCGACGGACGTCGCCGACCCGATCGCATATCCGACCCGCAGTCCCGCGAGACCGTGGGCCTTGGAGAGGCTTCGCACCGCGATCAGGTTGGGGTACTCGTCGACCAGCGTCCGGACATCGGGTGCGATCCGGCAGTACTCGACGTACGCCTGGTCGAGGATCACCGGGATCGCCGGGTCGACAGCCATGAGCAGATCACGGATCTCCGTGTCGGAGAGGACCGATCCGGTCGGGTTGTGCGGGCTGCAGACGATGACGGCCGCGGTGTCCGGACGCGCGGCCGCGGCGAGCGCACCGATATCGGGACGCCCGTCGTCGAACAGCGGGGTCGTGTCGATCCCGAGCCCGATCATCTCGGCGAGCAGCGCGAAACCCTCGAATGTCGGTGCGGGGGTGACAATCCGAGGTTCGGAGCGACCCCTGGCCCGGGCCCGTGCAGCCGAGTCCTGCAGGATCGCGGAGAGTACGGCCGTCGCCCCGGCGCCGACGCTGATGTGCGCTGCCTCGACACCGGTGTGCTCGGCGATCGTCGCGCGCAGACCGTCGGGACGAAACGACGGGTAGCGGTGGGCCGATGCCGCCGTGTCGCGCAGCGCGGACACGACCGCGGGCAACGGGGGATAGGCGGACTCGTTCCGGTCGCATCGCACGACGACGTCGGTGCGCACGCCGGCGAGGTCCGTGGCGCGCTCGGAGACCGGAGCCGGCAGCAGAACCGTCACGAACGCCCACTCCACCGGATCGCTCCGGCAGCGGCGAAGTCGCCGGCATGGGCAAAGGCCGACATCATCACGATGTCACCGGGACGCACGCGTCCGTCGTCGATCGCCGCGTCCAGAGTCATCGGAATCCCGACCGCGAACAGGTTCCCGCAGTCGTCGAACGTGTCCGGGTGTCGCGACTCGGGCAGTTCGAGGGCCTCGCGCCAGTTGCGCAGGAAGATCCGGTTGGGCTGGTTGGTGACGAGCAGGTCCAGGTCGGACGGACGTACCCCGATTCGATGTGCAAGCGCCGCAGCCACTTCCGGGACCATCCGGTTCCCGCGGGCGAGTACTTTCGCGATCTTGGCCTCGGTGAAGCCGACATGGATCTGACCCGGGCCCGCCTCCCAGTACTTGCGTTCCGGCTGTGCGACGGCGGTCATGTCCGCCGAGAACTGGCCGAAGGACCGGCATTCGGTCCCCAGCACCGGGTTACCCGCGTCGCCGAGGGTCAGGATCGCCACGGCCGCGCCGTCACCGGGTATCGCGGCCTGCGCCTTCACCCGTACCTGCTCCTGGGTGAAGATCTGTCCGGCGCTGTTCTGCGCCAGCGCGATCAGGGCCTTGCGGCCTCCGTTCGCGCGCAGGAGCGCACCGGCGATCTCGATGAGGTGGAAGAAGGCCGCACAGCCGCCGTTGTGCACGTCGAGCACGGTTCGCGGGGCGAGGCCGAGGCGGTATGCGACCTCGCCGACACACCCGCGGACCGGGACCTCCGGCAGCTGGCTGTGGGTGAGCACGACGTCGACATCGTCGAGATATCCGTCGCCGTGACGCTCGACGAGACGCCGTGCGGCGGCGGCGATCATGTCCGCCGACGTCTCACCGTCGGTCGCGTGGTGGCGGAAGGACGGTGCCCGGAACATGACGTTGCCGGCGAGTTCGTCGTCCTCGGCGTACTGCGCGAAGAACTCCGCCGGCACCCGGGCGGTAGGTGGCGAGGTCGGCGAGCGAGACGGCGGGGGCGTCGGCGGTCATGAGCGCATCCATTCGGGGGTCAGCGGAAGTCCATGGCGATGGCGGTGTTCGGCGATGGCGGCGAGGTTGTCGAGTTCGATCTGATGTCCGGCATCGAACATGTCCCACAGGTCGCCGACCCACTCCTCCCGGCCGGCCGGAGCGGTCTCGGGAAAGGGGTTCTCGTCGTAGAACGGGTGGTGGCAGTTGTTCCACAGGACCACCGAACCCGGACGGTCGAGAACGAGTTGCGCGTCGACGACGCGCATCAGGTAGATCATCCAGAGGTGCTTTCCCTGATCCCAGGCACAGTGGTAGTCGACGGTCATCGCGTCGGCGTTCGCCACGGTCCGGACGTACATCTTGGTGTCCTCGTTCAGGCGGTCGTATCCGACCCACAGGTCCGGCTCCCCGGTCGGCTCGAAACCTCGTGTGCTGTAGGTCCATTCCTCGAGCGAGCGCGTGTCGGCCAGCCATTCGTACAGTTCGCGCGGCGGTGCGTCGACGTAGCCCTGCACGGGGCAGAAGTCGCCGAACACCTGGTGATGGGGATACACCGAGCGGACCTTGTCGACGACGAGTGCCGTGTTGGCGGAACGGGGGTGGGTCTCCACCCGGACCACGCCGTCGAGCGTGGCCGCGGTGTCCCCGAGATCGGACAGCGCGGAGGAGTGCGTGGTCATGGGGTACCTCTCGAGATCAGTGGGGCGAACGGGGGTTCTTCGTCGGGATCCACATCCACGACGAGGCAATTCGGTCCGGTGTGCGAGAACAGTTCGTCGCATGCCGAGCGCAGGGTGAGGAGATCGCCGGCGGTGCGCACCGGGAGGCCGGCGAACATGGCGGCCAGCCCACCCGCGATGTCGGTGTGGCGGAACCGGTTGACGCTCGGCGCGCCGGGGAAGAATCGTGCCTCCCGCGTGACGCACATGCCGTGTGCGTCGTTGTTGAGCACGATGAGGGTGATCGGCGCATCGTGTTCGATCGCGGTGTGGATCTCCATGCCGTGCATGAGGAACGAGCCGTCACCGGCGATGACGACGACCCGACCGTCCGGACGGATGTCCCGCGCGGCGATCGCGGACCCGATCCCCGCCGCGATGCCCCATCCCATCCCGCCCATGCCCAATGCGGCGACGAACCGCCCGTCGCCGAACGGGAGATGGTGGATCGCCGCCGCGCCGGTGTTCCCGGCGTCGGCCAACACCGCGCACCCCGCGGGCAGGGCGGCGCCGATGGTGCCGAGCACGTCGCGCATCCCGAGGGCGTGAGCCGAGGGTGCGACGGACAGGTGGTCGAGCGGGTGGACCCGGGGTGGGCGGCGTCCGGGGAGCCGGTCGGCGAGCGACCGCTGGAGCGCACCGATGGTCTCGGTGAGACGTGCCGTCCCGATGTGCTCGACGTCGGCCGGGGTGCGCGGCGGCGCGCTGCCGAGATGCACGACCGGGATCGCCGCGAGGGCGTCGTCGAGGCCGGCGCGATCGGTCATCGACATGCGGCAGCCGATCACCAGGATCAGCTGTGATTCCCGCACGGCCCGATGGGCCGACGGGTGCCCCATCACCCCGGTGACGCCGGAGCAGGACCCGCGCCCGATGTCGCGACCGCCCGGTGAGACCACGACGCCGGCGCCGAGGAGTTCCGCGAGATCCTCGACGGCACTGTGCAATCCGAGCCGCGATGCCTCCTCGCCCGCCCAGATGCACACCGACCCGCCGTCGCGCGCCACCCCGACGAGTCGGTCGGCGAGTTCGTCGACGACCGACGGGGGCATCGACCGGAGTTCGGTCGGTGCGCCCGAACGCGACGGTGTGGCGTACCCGGGTGAGGACTGCACGTCTTTGGGCAGGATCACCGCGGCCGGCAGACCTCGTGCGAGGGTGGCGAACGCCTCGTCGAGGACCTGATCGAGACGAGCCGACTCGTCGACGAAGCCGCAGAATCCGACGACGCCGGACACCACGGCACGCAGGTCCACGGTGTCCGGCGGGTCGAGCATGTCTTGAAAGCCACCGCGCCCCACCGCGGCGGTCGACGCCGAACCGATCACGGCGAGCAGGGGTACGCGGCTGTCATAGGCCTCGCCCAGCGCCGGGATGACGTTCAGCGCACCGCCACCCGACGTCGTCAGGACCGCGGTCGGCTCGGCGGTGAGCCGTGCGTGCCCATCGGCCATCGCGCCGGCACCGAACTCGTGTTTCGCGACGACCGGGGTGAGCAGCGGGTGCCGCACCGCCGCATCGAAGACGTCTTCGATGTTGGCGCCGTGAACGCCGAAGACGGTCCGCACCCCGGCGTCGACGAGTCGCGCGACGAGGAGGTCGGCCACCGGCACGGCCGCCCGTCCCGGATCGTCATCGGGCACAAGCCCGCCTACCGCGTCCAAACCCTGCATTCCCCAGCTCCGAACAGCGTTGCGGCACCGGCCGATTCGCCGGTGTCCGTAACCGGACCAACTCAGTGTGAGTTAGCTTAGCGTAAGCTAACGTTCGGCGGCAGGGGGTGGTGGTCTGGGCAAGCGGTCGGGTCACCAGGTGGCTTCGACTCGGCTCCTCGCTCCGCTCGGTGCCGGCTCAACCAGCGGTGGGGCGGCTCGACCAGCGGTGGGGCGGCTCAACCAGCTGACGGGCTCGGTGTCTCCGGCCAATACCGCTTGCGCAGATCGCCTTTCACGAGCTTCCCGGTGGGCGTGCGCGGCAGGTCGTCGACGAAGTCGACCGACCGGGGCGCCTTGTAGGCCGCGATGTTCTCGGTGGTGAACGCGATCAGCTGCTCGGCGAGCCGGTCGGTGGGTTCGTGGCCGTCGGCGAGCTGTACGCAGGCCTTCGCGACCTCGCCGAGGTCGGGGTCGGGGACACCGATCACCGCGACGTCGAACACCGCCGGGTGATTGATGAGGACGTTCTCGGCCTCCTGCGGGTAGATGTTGACGCCGCCGGAGATGATCATGAACGCCTTGCGGTCGGTCAGATACAGATATCCCTCGTCGTCGACGTACCCGACATCCCCTGTGGTGGACCAGTTCTCGTGTTCGGGGTGCTGGGCCTTGCGGGTCTTGTCCGGGTCGTTGTGGTACTGGAACGCCACGTCCTCGCGTTCGAAGAAGACCTGGCCGACCTCACCGATCGGGAGTTCCTTGCCGTCCTCGTCGCAGATGTGGACCACGCCGAGCAGCGGCTTGCCCACCGAGCCGGGATGATCGAGCGCCTCCTGCGGGCCGATGAACGTCGCGCCGGCGGCCTCGGTCGATGCGTAGTACTCGTGGATGACCGGGCCCCACCACTCGATCATCGCCCGCTTCACCTCGACGGGGCAGGGCGCGGCCGCGTGGACGGCGATCTTCATGCTGCCGACGTCGTACTTCGAGCGGACGTCGGCGGGCAGCTTGAGCATCCGGATGAACATGGTGGGCACCCACTGGCTGTGGGTCACGCGGTACTTCTCGATGGCGGCGAGGGCCGCTTCGGGATCGAACCGGTCCATCATGACCACGGTCCCGCCGACCGAGTTGGTCATCCCGCAATAGCGCAGCGGCGCTGCGTGATACAGCGGTGCGGGGGACAGGTAGACCGCGGAGTCGTCGTAGCCGTACATGGGCGCGAAGATCGCGGTGTAGGCGTCGGGCACCTCGTCGACCTGCCCTTCGGGCATCGGTGTCTTGATGCCCTTCGGACGGCCGGTGGTCCCGGAGGAGTAGAGCATGTCGGTGCCGCGCGGCTGGTCGGTGCGGGGCTCTGCCGACGCATTGGCCAGGACCTTGTCGTAACTCTCGAAGCCGTCGAGATCGCCACCCCACACGATGCGGCGACCCGGGCCGTCAAGGGCCTCGATCTCGCCGGCGGCCGACACGGCCTCGACGACCGAGGCGCCGGCGAACAGGACCTGCGCGTTGCAGTCGGAGAGGATGTAGTTGGTCTCCGCCGCGGTGAGGTGGTGGTTGACCGCGGTCACGTACAGACCGCTGCGCAGGGCCGCCCAGTACACCTCGAAGACGTGGAAGTCGTTGGCGGAGACCACGGCGATGTTGTCGCCGCGTCGGAGTCCGAGGGAGTCGAGGTAGTTGGCGAGCCGGGTCGAGTTCTCGTCCAGTTGTCGGTAGGTCAGTACCTCGCCGGTAGCGGCCCGGATGACGGCCGGCTTGTCGGGGGTGGATTTCGCGAAGACTCCAGGAAACAAGAGTGACGCTCCTCGTGACGAAGGGGATGGCCACCCCGAACGACCGTATCTAACGCTCGTTCGGGGTGTTGCGAGTCACAGTACCCCAGCGTCGTGTCCGATTTCGCAGTTCCTCAGTGCGTCGCGAGAAACCTGTCCATGGTTCGCTCCGCGAGCGCGGTGATGGTCAGCGCGGGATTCACCAGGCCGACTGCACCGGGGACGAAGGAACCGTCGACGACCCACAGGTTGTCGTAGCCCCGGATTCCGCCGTCAGCGTCGGCCGCGGCACCCATGACGACGCCGCCGAGCCCGTGATAGGTACTTGCGGAACCGAATCCGAGCGCGCGAGACGACACGTGGGTTCCGTTAAGGGCGAAGCCGAAACGGCCCTCGGTGCGTTCGTGGAAACGCTTGATGAAGGCGTTGCTCCGGCGGTCGAGATCGTTGCGGTCGGCGGGGTGGGGGTAGTTCAGCTGCGCCCGCCGGGTGCGATGGTCGTAGTCGATCGTGCCGCGTTCGTCGGTGTGGGCCTGCACGAGGTGGGTGGTCGCGGCCTTGCCGAGCGGTGTCGGCAGCGGGGTGGCCTGATAGACCATCGAGACCGGTCCGCCGGGCAGGTTGTCCTCGTAGATCCGTGCGTAACCCGGTCCGCCCTGGACGGCGCCGAAATCCTCGCGGGGGTTCGCCCGGATGGTGAGGAAGTCGCCGTTCACGCCGAAGCCGTCACCGATGCGCGGTGACAGTCGTGGCAGGCGCCCCTGCGCGCGCGCTTCGACGAGCAGGCGGGTGGTGTGGAAGGAGCCCGCGGCCATGAAGAGATGATCGGCCTCGGTGGTCACGGTGCGTACCGTGCGGCCCTGCTCGTCGAGAACCCGTGCAGTGACGACGAATCCGGCGCGGCGCGAGCGAGGCCGGATGTCGAAGACCTCGTGCATCGGCTTGACGGTGACGTTGCCGGTCCGTTCGGCGGCGAGGAGGTAGCTGCGGTCGAGAGACTTCTTGGCGCCGCTGTTGACGCCGTAGCTCAGTTCGCCCGCGGTCACCGACGGGGTGGCCCGGCCGGCCAGTTCGTCGCGGACGATGTCCCAGTCGATGGCGAAGTCGAAGAAGTGCGGTGACGCGCCGTAGCGCTCGATCACCTTCAGCCAGGACCGGGCCCCGACGTATTTGGGGTGCGCGAGGATGTCCGCGGGCAGCGGCGAGACGCCGAGCCCGGCCTTCGCGCGCGGGAAGTAGGTCTGGGCGAGCTGCGCGTAGTCGGCGGCCGCCGGGAAGATGTGCTCGAAGTCCTGTCGGCGGGGGACGGGCGTGAAGGAGCCGAACACGAGCGACCCACCGCCGACGCCCGCGCCGTACACGGCCTCGACGCCGTTGCCCATCACATGGTCGAGGACGCCGGGGTACGGCTCGACCGGGAGGCCGCTCGCTGCACTCGCCCCGGCGGGGCTGCCGAACCACGCGGCGCGCTTGTCCGGGGTGGTCGTCGTGGCGAAGGTGTTGCCGTCCGGCGCGGTGCGCGATCGGCGAGTCGGCCGGGGCCGCGGGACGTTAGGCTCCGGGGTGTGACGGCTGCGCTGCAGATCGAGGTGGACCGCGACAGCGTGGCGATGGGGGATGACGTCGCTTCCCACGCACACTCACTCCTTGTGGAGCCGGGTACGGCGCTGAGTGTCGTCCTCGCCGCGGCGGCGCCCGAGATCCGTTCTCGGGGCTGGTCCTGGGTGGCCGACGTCGACGGCCGGGTCGCCGCCGTCTGGTCGGCCGACCACGGTGTGCAGATGCTCGTCGGGGACGGACCGGTGACCGCGGACGACGTGCCGTGCCGGATTCATTACCGGTATTTCCTGCAGATCGACCCGGCGTGGCTGCATCGGCGCCTCGCCGAGGGGGCCGCGGCGGACCGGGGCGCCCTCGAACGCGAGTACCGCCCGATCGGTGATCGGCGACGCGAGGAGGACGAGCGTCGCCGCGAACGCGATTCGGCGACAAGGTATCTGACCGTCCAGTGCACCGCGGCGCTGCGCGGCTTCGGTGCGGAGTTCGATCTGCACAACGACCGGATGGCACGGTTCGACCTGGCCGGCTCGATGTGGCGGGTACAGCGTCCCGACACCATGACCATGACCTTCGACGGGGCGAATCAGGTCCTGTCGTCGATCCGACCCGTCGGCGTCGCCGAGTGCTGGCTGGTCGCGGCCGTCGGACTGCGGATGCGACAGGTCCGAGGGCTCACTCCGGTCCCGGACGACCCCCGTCTGCCGGTGCCGGAGCTGCGGCCGATGGGATCCGGGGTGGCCGGATCGCAACGCTGGACGACGAGAGGCACGAGAGGCGATCCCGTCGTCCAGCTGACCGGCGATGAGGCGGTGCGGGCCTACCGGTTGTCGGCGAATCGTTCGATCGACGAGGTCGTGTCCCTGCTGGCCCCGGACTGAGGTCAGTCGTGTGCGCGCACGGACTCCTCGACGAGGTCGAGCACCGCATGCAGATCGTCGGTGGGCTGGCCGGTGGCCAACCGCGTGATCAGGCCGTCGAGCACGAGGTCGAGGTAGTTGAGCAGAACGTCGGTCGGGACGTCGTCGCGCAGGCGCCCCGCTTGCCGACCCCGCTCCAGCCGGCTGAGGGTCGCCTGCTCGACCTCGGCCGCGTAGGACACCCATTCCGCACGGAATCCGTTGTCCGTCCGTAGTTTCCGCGCGATCTCCAGGCGCGTGCCGAGCCAGTCGAAATCCTGGGGCCGCGTGAGCATGTCACGCATGACCTGCACCAGGCCCTGCTCGGCGGCGACATCGGCCATCCGCTCGGCGTCCTCGCGCGCGAGGGCCAGGAACAGCGCCTCCTTGTCCCGGTAATGGTGGAAGATCGCACCCCGGGACAAGCCGGTGGACTCCTCGATCCGTTTGACGGTCGCGCCGTCGTATCCGTACTCCGCGAAGCAATGCCGCGCGCCGTCGAGAATCTCCCGACGACGCGCGGCAAGCCGGTCATCGCTGACCTTGGGCACGTCGAGTGCCTCCTGTCAGCTCTTGATCATGTTGCGCAGCACGTACTGCAGGATGCCTCCGTTGCGGTAGTAGTCGGCCTCACCCGGGGTGTCGATGCGGACCTTGGCATCGAACTCCACCGTCGAGCCGTCTTCCTTGGTGGCGGTGACGTGCACGGTCGACGGCGTCGTCCCGTTGTTGAGCTCCTCGATGCCCGCGATGTCGTAGGTCTCGGTGCCGTCGAGGCCCAGCGACTTGTGCGACTCGCCCTCGGGGAACTGCAGCGGGATGACGCCCATGCCGATGAGGTTCGAGCGGTGGATGCGCTCGAAGCTCTCGGTGATGACGGCCTTCACGCCGAGGAGGCTGGTGCCCTTGGCCGCCCAGTCACGCGACGATCCGGTGCCGTACTCCTTGCCGCCGAGCACGACGAGCGGGATGTTCTGCTCGGCGTAGTTCTGCGCGGCGTCGTAGATGAACGACTGCGGTGCACCCTCCTGGGTGAAGTCGCGGGTGTAACCGCCGGTCACACCGTCCAGCAGCTGGTTCTGCAGGCGGATGTTGCCGAAGGTCGACCGGATCATCACCTCGTGGTTGCCGCGGCGGGCGCCCAGCGAGTTGTAGTCCTTGCGGGCCACCCCGTTGGCGTCGAGGTACTGGGCCGCGGGAGTGCCCGGCTTGATCGTCGACGCGGGGGAGATGTGGTCGGTGGTCACCGAGTCGCCGAGCTTCGCGAGCACGCGTGCGCCCTTGATGTCGGACACGGGCGACGGCTCACGCTGCATGCCCTCGAAGTACGGAGGCTTGCGGACGTAGGTGGACTCGTCGTCCCACTCGAAGGTCTTGCCCGACGGGGTCGGCAGGTTCTGCCAGCGCTCGTCACCCTTGAAGACGTCGGCGTAGTCCGAGGCGTACTGCTCCGGCGAGATCGACGAGGCGATGGTCGCCTCGATCTCCTCGTTGGTCGGCCAGATGTCCTTGAGGAACACGTCGTTGCCGTCGGTGTCCTTGCCCAGCGCGTCGGTCTCGAAGTCGAAGTCCATCGTTCCGGCCAGGGCATAGGCGATGACCAGCGGCGGCGACGCGAGGTAGTTCATCTTCACGTCGGGGTTGATGCGACCCTCGAAGTTGCGGTTGCCCGAGAGCACCGCGGTGGCGGTCAGATCGTTGTCGTTGATCGCCTTGGAGATCTCCTCCGGCAGCGGGCCGGAGTTGCCGATGCAGGTGGTGCAGCCGTAGCCGACGAGGTAGAAGCCGAGCTTCTCCAGGTACGGCCACAGGCCGGACTTGTCGTAGTAGCCGGTGACGACCTGCGAACCGGGTGCCATCGAGGTCTTGACCCACGGCTTGGACGTCAGGCCCTTCTCGACGGCCTTCTTGGCGAGCAGCGCCGCACCGAGCATGACCGACGGGTTGGACGTGTTGGTGCAGCTGGTGATCGACGCGATGGTCACGATGCCGTGGTCGAGGATCATCGAGCCGCGCTCCTCGGAGTCGACCCGGACCGGCTTGGTCGGGCGGCCCTCGGCGTTGTTCGCGGCGGAGTGCAGCGGCTCGGCGCCATCGTCGGCGAAGGAGAGGGTCGCGGGATCGGAGGCCGGGAAGGTCTCCTCGACGGCCTCGTCGAGCTTCGTCTGCGGGGCCGAGTTGCCGTTCTCGACGTAGTTGTGGATGTCCTTGCGGAACGCGTTCTTGGCGTCCCACAGCTCGATGCGGTCCTGCGGACGCTTCGGGCCGGCGATCGAGGGCACCACGTCGGCGAGATCGAGTTCGAGGTACTCGGAGTAGACGGCCTCCTCGGCGTCCTTCTCCAGCCACATGCCCTGTTCCTTGGCATAGGCCTCGACGAGCGCGAGCGTCTCCTCGCTGCGGCCGGTGAGCCGCAGGTACTTCACGGTCTCCTCGTCGATGGGGAACATCGCACAGGTGGAACCGAACTCGGGGCTCATGTTGCCGATGGTGGCGCGGTTGGCCAGGGGGACCTCGCCGACGCCGTTGCCGTAGAACTCGACGAACTTGCCCACGACGCCGTGCTTGCGCAGCATCTCGGTGATGGTGAGGACCACGTCGGTGGCGGTCACGCCGGGCTTGGCCGCGCCGGTCAGCTTGAAGCCGACGACACGCGGGATGAGCATCGAGACCGGCTGACCGAGCATCGCGGCCTCGGCCTCGATACCGCCGACGCCCCAGCCCAGGACGCCGAGACCGTTCTCCATGGTGGTGTGCGAATCGGTGCCGATGCAGGTGTCGGGGTAGGCCACGCCGTCGCGGACCATGATCGAGCGCGCGAGGTGCTCGATGTTGACCTGGTGGACGATGCCGGTACCGGGCGGCACGACGCGGAAGTCGTCGAAGGCGCCCTGGCCCCAGCGGAGGAACTTGTAGCGCTCTTCGTTGCGCTGGTACTCGATCTCGACGTTGCGCTCGAAGGCCTGTGCGTTGCCGAAGGCCTCGATGATGACCGAGTGGTCGATGACCATCTCAGCGGGCGCGAGGGGGTTCACCTTGTCCGGGTCGCCGCCGAGTTCCTTGACCGCGTCACGCATCGTGGTGAGGTCGACGATGCAGGGCACGCCGGTGAAGTCCTGCATGATCACGCGGGCGGGGGTGAACTGGATCTCGATGCTCGGGTCCGCGTTCGGATCCCAGTTCGCGATCGCCTGGATGTGTTCCTTGGTGATGTTGGCGCCGTCTTCGGTGCGCAGCAGGTTCTCCGCCAGGACCTTCAACGAGTAGGGGAGTTTGCCGGTGCCCTCGACCGCGTTCAGACGGTAGATCTCGTAGCTGTTGTCGCCGACGTCCAGCGTGCCGCGGGCGTCGAAGGAATTGATACTCACGTCTAAATCCACTCTCCTCAGGTGCCGGCGGGCTGCGCCGGCGATTACTCGGTGATCCACTTGCGGTCGGGCGGGCTGGTCGATCGGAGCGGTCGGGCCGCGCCGTCTGACGTTCTGCGCCGGCGGGCTGCACCGGCACCATCGGATGTCCGCTAGGGCCACCCGCGACAACGTCGTCCAGTCTAACAGTACGGACGTACTGTTACCAAGCTCAGGCCGGGACACGCCGGATCGGACCTGCCGACACCGGAATACCCAGACGAGTCCATTGTGTCGTACGGTGCAGGGCGGGGTTCGGCGAGGAGACACTCGACGCCGGCGCGATACCGCCCGTCAACGTGCACGCAACCCCGGGTGATCTCGAGAGGCAGGGGTGGCGGATGGGTCCGCAGGCGACGACGCTGGTGCTGGCAGCTCCCGCGGAGAACAACGAACTCACCGGACTCGTCGGGGTCGACATGGGTGAGCTGTCGCGGGACATCGCCGACGACGGCGTGGCGGGGGCGACGCCCGAACAGTTGCCCGGCATGCTCGAGGTCGTCGAATACGCCCAGTCGAAGGGCCATGACGTCAGCTTCGTGGTCATCGACCAGGTCCAGCCCCGGTTCACTCTCTACCGCGACGTCGCGAACCAGTTGCAGGAACAGGTCGGCGGCACCGTCATCGTGCTCGGCCCCAACTCGGTCGGCAGTTCGTCGCCGGAGTTCAGCCGGGTGGTGCAGGAACAGGCCACCGACGGCCTGACCCTCACCGACCCCGCGGGTGCGGCGCGACAGATGATCGACACGATGACCGGTCCCAACGTGGACTGGACGATCGTGGGCCTCCTGCTGATCCTGGTCGTCGCGGGCGGAGCCGTGCTCGCCCGGCTGCGGCAGGTCCGCACCCGCAAGAACCTGACCGCCGGTCCGCTGGGACCCGTGCAGGCCACCGCCGCGGAGTCGGACGACTCGTCGGCGTCACGCCACGAGCCGACCGCTTCCGGCCGGTAGCAGACAGGCCAGGGCCGCCTCGGCCGGCCGGCGACGCGGCGGGTGGACCCGGCTCCTGGCACCTTGTTCTCGCGCGGCGGGGACCCTTCTCGGCGTGTCTTCCGGTCTGTTGCCAATTCGAGACCTTGACGACCGTTCGATCTTTCGCCAGTTCACGGCATTTTCGCAGGTAATCACGCCTTTGTAATTCACGAACACGGTTTTCTCGTGTGGTTGATGTGACGTACGGTTCTGATGTCGCGTGTGATGCCTGTGTTCTCTACAGGGTCCGATGTGGCGGAAGTGCAGTGCGTGATCGCCGCGGGTTCAGACACCCCGACGGTCGCCGGACCGGGGATCGGAAGATCCCCGCGAATCGCGAGGAGTTCCAGGTGAGGCGAGGAAGAACTGGTGCGTCATGGCCGGCGCGCGTCTCGGCGGCCCTTGCTGTCGCACTCGTCTGCGCGGTCGGCGCGGGTCATGCCGACGCGGCACCCAAGAAGACGCCCGAGTCGCCCATCTCCGGTCTGATCAATCGGATCGCGACGGTCAACCAGGACATCGCCGACCTCGACCAGGCGCTCGCGTCCCGCCAGGAGAACGTGAACCGATCGATCGTCGACTTCCAGAACTCGCTCGCGCAGCAGCGCCTCGCCACGGTGGCCGCGCGTGGAGCACGCACCGAACTCGACCGATCGAGCAAGGCCGTCGTCGACGCGCAGAAGGAGTTCGACCGGTTCGCCCGCCTGGCGTACCAGCAGGGGCCCGAGCAGGGTTCGATGTCGAACTACGTTGCCTCCAAGGACCCGCAGGGCGTCCTCGACCGCATGAAACTGCTCGATCAGGTCGGCAAGAAGCAGCAGGAGATGATCCGGCGGCTGCAGGTGGCCCGCAACCAGAAGGCCAACCGACTCGCCGCCGTCGAGGCCACCCGCCGGCAGGCGTCCTTCGCGGCCAAGAGTGCCGAACAGCGCAAGACCGACGCCATGGCGGCGGTCACCGAGGCGAAGGCCGCCATCGCCTCGCAGCAGAAGCGGAAGGCCACCCTGATCGGGGAACGCGACCGGGTTCAGAAGCGCCTCAACACGGTTCGCGGATACGTGCCGAAGAAGACGGTCGAGGGACCGTCGGCGAGCGATCTGCTGTCGAACCTGTTCCCGACGGATCCGTCGGCCGAGGGGGCGCTCAAGGCGCTGCCGGCCACGCCCGCCACCGACAACCAGGCACTGGCCGTTGCGGCGGAGGCCGCTGCGCGCCTCGCCATCGACGTCGGTTCGTCGATCCTCGCCGGTCTGGTCGGGCAGCAGCAGTTGCCCCAGTCCGAGTTGCTGAACGAACTCGGCATCGGCGGTGCGGACATCACCGGCAGCAGCGGTGGCGACACCCTCAGTGCCCGGCTCGGTTCGGGGAGCCTCGGCTCATTGTTCGGCAGTTCCTCCGGCGGCGGCGGGGGCGGGGGCGGCGTCGTCCGACCCGGGCTGCGCGGTCCGCAAGCCGTCGAGATCGCCGTCAATCGCGCGCTCTCGCAGCTGAACGTGCCCTACGCATGGGGCGGTGGCGACGCGAACGGCCCGACGCAGGGAATCCGCGACGGCGGTGTGGCCGACAGCTACGGCGACTACAACAAGATCGGTTTCGACTGCTCCGGCCTGATGATCTACGCGTTCGCCGGCGTCGGGATCGAACTGCCGCACTACACCGGTTACCAGTACACCTCGGGGCCGCAGTTCCCGCTGTCACAGATGCGACGCGGCGACATGATCTTCTACGGCCCCAACGCGAGTGCGCACGTCGCGCTGTACCTCGGCGACAACAAGATGGTCGAGGCACCGCAGTCGGGTGACGTGGTCAAGGTGTCCCCGCTGCGCACCAACGGTGCGATGCCGAACGTGGTCCGTCTGCTCTGAGGCGTGGTGGTTCCGGCGGCGCTGTGAACGACCGACACCCGCCGAGTCTTCTTGGCACCTTTTCAGCCGGCACGGCTAGGCTGGCACAGACACGCGGGGTCGACGCCTGCGCGCTGCGCGTTCGCGCCGCCCGTGGGCCCTCGCGGTTCGACGGAACAGCAGTTCAGAGGAACAGGAGCACGGGTTGACCGAATCGCACTCCCTCGGCAAGGCGGCCACGGGGGATCCCGCGGCGGCAGGAGCGGACGGCTCGGTGCTGAGCGACGCCGACGTCGCCCTGCTCGAGCGGGCCATCTACGAGGTCAAGCGCGTCATCGTCGGCCAGGATCAGCTCGTCGAGCGCATTCTCGTCGGTCTCCTCGCGCGCGGACACATCTTGCTCGAGGGCGTGCCGGGTGTCGCGAAGACGCTCGCTGTCGAGACGTTCGCCCGCGTCGTCGGCGGGTCGTTCTCGCGAGTGCAGTTCACCCCTGACCTCGTGCCCACCGACCTGATCGGTACGCGTATCTACCGTCAGGGCCGCGAGGAGTTCGACACCGAGCTCGGCCCGGTGGTCGCGAACTTCCTGCTCGCCGACGAGATCAACCGCGCACCCGCGAAGGTGCAGTCGGCACTGCTCGAGGTGATGGCCGAGCGGCACGTCTCGCTCGGCGGCAAGACGTACTCGATGCCGGATCCGTTCCTGGTCATGGCGACGCAGAACCCGATCGAGAACGAGGGTGTCTACCCGCTGCCCGAGGCGCAGCGGGACCGCTTCCTGTTCAAGGTCCTCGTCGACTACCCGTCGGTGGAGGAGGAGCGCGAGATCGTCTATCGGATGGGCAACGTCCCGCCGACCGCCTCCCAGGTCCTCGACCCCGCCGCGATGCTGCGCCTGCAGCGGACCGCGGCGAACGTCTTCGTCCACCACGCGCTCGTCGACTACGTCGTCCGGGTCATCAACGCCACCCGCCGGCCGGCCGAGCTGGGCCTGAACGACGTCGCGTCGTGGCTGTCCTACGGCGCGTCGCCTCGTGCGACGCTGGGCATCGTGGCCGCGGCCCGCGCCCTGGCGCTGGTCCGCGGACGCGACTACGTGATCCCGCAGGACGTCGTCGAGATCATGCCCGACGTGCTGCGGCACCGCCTCGTGCTGTCCTACGACGCACTGGCCGACGAGATCGATGCCGACCAGGTCATCGCCCGCGTCCTGCAGACCGTCGGACTGCCGCAGGTCGGCGCGCAGCCGGTGCCGCAGGGGCAGTACCCGGCCGGACAGCAGCAGGCGCCCAATCCCGGACACGGGCCGAATGGGTATGCGGGACAGCAGGTCCCGCAGTCCGCCGGTCCGATGGACCCGAATTCGGCCCCGGCGAACCGGAATTCACCTCAGTATGGCGGCTAATCGGGACCTACCGCGTCTCGGCGCCGGGCTGCTCGACGAGGCGCAGCTGACGGCGGCGCTGAAGATGCTCGAGCTCACCGTGCGGCGCAAACTCGACGGCGTGCTCCAGGGCGAGCACTTGGGTCTGATCCCCGGGCCGGGTTCGGAACCAGGGGAGGCGCGGGCCTATCAGCCGGGCGACGACGTCCGGCGGATGGAGTGGTCGGTCACCGCACGCACGACCCAGCCGCATGTCCGGCAGATGATCGCCGACCGGGAACTCGAGACCTGGCTCGTCGTCGACGCCTCGGCCAGCCTCGACTTCGGCACCGTCGACTGCACCAAGCGCGACCTGGCCGTCGCCGCGGCCGCGGCTCTGGTCCACCTCACGACCGGCGGTGGCAACCGGCACGGCGCGCTGGTGGTGACCGGTGACGACGTGGTGCGGGTACCGGCCCGTGCCGGGCGCGCGCACGCCCAGAACCTCCTCAAGACCATCGCCACCACGCGACGCAGCTCGCCCGGCGTCCGGGGTGACCTGAAGGCGGGGATCGAGGCGCTCCGACGGCCCCAGCGCCGTCGCGGCCTCGCCGTCGTCATCAGCGACTTCCTCGGCCCCATCGACTGGGAGCGCTCGCTGCGCGCCATCGGCGCACACCACGAACTCCTCGCGGTCGAGGTCCTCGACCCCCGCGATCTCGACCTCCCGGCGATCGGGGAGGTCACCCTGGCCGACGCGGAGTCCGGGGAGATCCACGACGTGACGATCACCGACGACCTCCGGCGCGACTTCGCGGCCGCGGCGCGCGCACACCAGCAGCGGGTCCACCGCACCCTGCGCAGCTGTGGCGGCGCGATCCTGACGTTGCGCACGGATCGGGAGTGGATCGCCGACACCGTCAAGTTCGTCGCGCAACGCCGCCGCGGCCTCGCGGCGGGGGTGGGGTAGGTCGATGCTGTCCAGTCCCTGGTGGTTGCTCCTGCTCCTGGTCGTGGCGCTGCTCGGCGCCGCGTACGTCTACATGCTGCGCCGGCGGCGGCAGCGTGCGCTGACCTTCGCGAACCTGGACCTGCTGAAGTCGGTCGCGCCCGCGGACCGTAGTCGTCTGCGGCACCTGCCGATCGCACTGCTGATCGTCTCGCTGATCCTGTTGACGGTCGCGCTGTCCGGGCCGCAGGCCGATCGCAAGGTGCCGCGCAACAAGGCGACCGTCGTCCTGGTGATGGACGTGTCGCGGTCGATGAACGCCACCGACGTGTCGCCGTCGCGGATCCGCGCGGCGCAGGAGGCGGCGAAGAAGTTCGCCGACGAGCTGACCGAGGGCATCAACCTCGGACTGATCTCCTTCGCCGGTACCGCCGCCAGCCTCGTGTCGCCGACGCCGGATCACAACGCCACCAAGGTCGCGGTGGACAAACTGCGGCTCGACGACAAGACGGCAACCGGGGAGGGCATCTTCGCGGCCCTGCAGCAGATCAGCACGTTGAACGCGGTGCTCGGCGGGACCGAGGGCGCACCACCTGCGCGGATCGTACTGCTCTCCGATGGTAAGGAGACCGTCCCGGACGACCCCGACGACCCGCGGGGTGCCTTCACCGCGGCCCGGAAGGCCAAGGAGGAGAAGATCCCGGTCTCCACGATCTCCTTCGGTACCCGGACCGGCACCGTCGAACTCGAGGGCGACCGGGTGCCGGTGCCGGTCGACGACGACTCGCTGCGCAAGATCGCCAACCTGTCCGGTGGCGACTTCTTCACCGCGGCCAGCCTCGACGAGTTGAACAAGGTCTACGAGCAGCTCCAGGACGAGATCGGTTACGAGACCCGTCGAGGGGACAATTCGAAGCCGTGGCTGATCGCCGGTACGTTGTTCGCGCTGGTGTCGGCGTTCGCCGCGCTGGCCATCAACCGCCGGCTGCCCTGACGCGGACGTGTCCGGGGTGTGCCGCCGTGCGCCCCGCCCACCGACCGCGTGTCACCCCCGCAACGAGAACGGATAAGTTGAACACCCATGACGGCAGCTAGCAACGAAGCGCAGAATCCCTCCCGCTCGGTCCTGGTGACCGGCGGCAACCGCGGAATCGGCCTGGCCGTGGCCCAGCGACTGGCAGCCGACGGTCACCGGGTGGCGGTGACGCACCGCGGTTCCGGAGCCCCGGACGGACTGTTCGGCGTCAAGTGCGATGTCACCGACTCGGAGTCGGTCGACCGCGCCTTCGCCGAGGTCGAGGCGCATCAGGGTCCCGTCGAGATCCTCGTCGCCAACGCGGGGATCACCGAGAACATGCTCCTTATGCGACTGTCCGAGGAATCCTTCGAGAAGGTCCTCGACGCGAACCTCACCGGCGCGTTCCGATGCGCCAAACGCGCCACCAAGGGGATGCAGCGCGCCAAGTGGGGCCGGATGATCTTCCTCGGCTCGGTGGTCGCGATGTCCGGCATCCCCGGCCAGGTGAACTACGCGGCCTCGAAGGCGGGCCTGATCGGGATGGCGCGCTCGATCGCGCGTGAGATCGGCTCGCGCAACATCACCGCGAACGTCGTGGCGCCCGGGTTCATCGAGACGGACATGACCGCGTCGATGGAGGACCGCTACATCGACATGGCCAAGCAGGCGATCCCGCTCGGCCGAACCGGCAAGCCCGAGGACGTCGCGGCGGCCATCAGCTTCCTCGCCTCCGACGAGGGCGGTTACATCTCCGGTGCGGTCCTGCCCGTCGACGGCGGAATGGGCATGGGGCACTGAAACTGCCGAGCGCGGTCGCACGGCTACTGACCCGCACAGCGCGGTCGTAAGGCACGTCAATCAACGTCGAACTCAGGAGCACATCTTCGTGAGCGGAATCCTGGACGGGAAGACCGTCCTCATCACGGGCATCATCACCGATGCGTCGATCGCCTTCCACGCCGCCGCCATGGCGCAGGAGCAGGGCGCCACGGTCCTCATCACCGGCATCCCGGAACGGCTCCGGTTGATCGACCGGATCGCCAAGCGGTTGCCGAAGGAGGTGCCGCATGCCATCGGGCTCGACGTCACCAACGAGGACGATCTCGGCGCGCTCGCCGGGAAGCTCGCCGAGCTGGCGCCGCAGGGCATCGACGGCGTGATGCACTCGATCGCTTTCGCACCGCGCACCCTGATGGGTCCGGAAGCCAAGCCGTTCCTGGAGGGGCCGGGCCCCGACGCCGCCAAGGCCTTCGAGATCTCGGCGTGGAGCTACGCCTCGCTCGCCCGCGCCGTGCTCCCCGCCATGAACGAGGGCGGCTCCATCGTGGGCATGGACTTCGATCCCCGCACCGCGATGCCGTACTACAACTGGATGGGTGTGGCGAAGGCCGCGCTCGAGTCGGTGAACCGGTACGTGGCGCGCGAAGTGGGCAACGCGAAGAACATCCGGTCGAACCTGGTGGCCGCCGGCCCGATCAAGACCCTGGCCGCGAAGGCGATCGCGGGTACCGCGACCGATGACGCCAAGCAGCTCAACATGCTCAACGAGTACTGGGACGGCGCGTCCCCGATCGGCTGGGACGTCGACGATCCCACCGTCGTCGCGAAGTCGGTGTGTGCCCTCCTCAGTGACTGGCTGCCGGCGACCACCGGTTCCATCGTCTACGTCGACGGTGGCGCCAGCCACAACACCTGGTTCCCGGAGGGCATGACCACCGGCTCATGAGTTCGCCAGCACCGGGGGACACCGCGCCCGTGGATCCCGCTCCGTTCGATCCCGCTCCGTTCGATGCCGTCCTGTTCCTGTCGTTCGGCGGACCGGACGGGCCCGAGGACGTGATGCCGTTCCTGGAGAACGTCACTCGCGGCCGGGGGATCCCGCGCGAACGGCTCGAGTCGGTGGCCGAGCACTACCTGCACTACGGCGGCGTCTCACCGATCAACCGGCTCAACCTCGAGATGATCGATGCCCTGCGTGCCGAGCTCGACCGACGTGGTGTCGACCTCCCGGTGTATTTCGGCAACCGCAACTGGCACCCGATGGTCGAGGACACCCTGGCCGAGATGTACCGCGCCGGTCATCGCCGGATCCTCGTGTTCCCGACCTCGGCGTGGGGCGGCTACTCGGGGTGCCGGCAGTATCACGAGGACATCGACCGGGCGGTGACGGCGCTTGCCGACCGTGAACCGACGAGCCGCGAACCCGACGGTGCGGTGGTGCTCCGCAAGCTCCCGCAGTACTGGTCGCATCCGGCGTTCGTCGCGGCCGGGGCCGACGCGGTGAGCCGCGCTCTGGACGCACTCGGGCCCGGCGAGGAGCCGCCACGGCTGGTGTTCACCGCCCATTCGGTCCCGACCTCGGCCGATGAGGCGTCGGGTCCGGCGGCCGACGGCGGGAAGCTGTACTCGCGCCAGGTGCTGGCGGCGTCGCAGGCGGTCGCCGACGAGCTCGGCGTCGCCGACTTCGATCAGGTCTGGCAGTCACGGTCGGGTCCACCGCAGATCCCGTGGCTGGAGCCGGACATCTGTGACCATCTGGAGATCCTTGCCGCGGAGGGTGTTCGACGGGTGGTCGTCTACCCGGTCGGATTCATCTCCGACCATCTCGAGGTGATCTGGGATCTCGACAACGAGGCCGCGGAGGTCGCCGAGCGCCTCGGCATGGACTATGTCCGCGCCGACACCGTGGGTCCCGATCCGCGGTTCATCTCGATGATCGGCGAATTCGTGGAGGCCTACGCCGGGGGCTTCGGCGACCTGTCGGCGATGGGATGCGGAGACAACGGCAGCACTTGTCGAGACCGGTGCTGTGTGCCCGCGGCGCGGCCTAGATCTGCGGCGAGGCCATCTGACCGTGCGTAGACCTTCGCTGGCTTTGTGTGCCTTCATAAGGATTTGATATAGGAACGATCCATAATGTGATCTACGCCTCAATCGAAATGAAACTCTCGTGGTACGCGCATCTGAATCGGGGTGCGAACGTGAGAGAGGAATTCCCATGGCAGAAGGACCACTGAGGCTCGAGATCGATTTCCTCGGACCGATTCTGGAGACACTTTCGACCGGCTCCGCGGACGGTAGCAGCGAGCCCGTCAACTGACATCCGTTTCCGCTGTGGGCTGCGTTGACGACGTAGCCCACAGCGGCGTGATCTCTCCTTTTGCGCATGTATCAACAGTGTTGACCGCAGAACGACTACTCATCCCAGTTGATCTCCGACCTGCCACGCAGCTACTCGCACGCGCGGTCGAGGACATTCCGTTGTATCGATGGGTGTTGGGTGACCACCTCCCGGATCTCACGCTGCGGGAATGGTTGGCCGAGATCTTGGTGCGGCCTTATCTCAAAGCCGGCTGCGTATTGGGTTCCTTCCAGAACGAGCATCTCGTCGGAATTCTGCTCTGGCATCCCCACGATGTCGAATTGTCGCCCGACGGCGAACCGCCGCTCGGCCCGGCTGATTTCGTCCGGGTCGCGGCCATTCCCGGACTCCGCGAACGGCTGATCGAGTTCCTCACCAGCCCACAATTGCCCTCCCCGGCATCGGATGCCGTCGATGTGCGGATCGCGGCGATTGTTCCCGAAGCTCGTGGTGGCGACGCTCTCGTTCGCATGATGCGCGAAGTGGAACGGTTCTGTGTCTCTGCGGCCCGGCCGTACTACGCCTGGACCGGCTCCGCTCGGCTGCGGGACTGGTTCGTCCACGAATGGGGGGCGACGGTGTTCGCCACCGAACAGCGGAACGGACTCGATCTGTACGGCGTCGTGTCCGACCGTCCGCCGCGGCTCCGGGAGTGACCTTCCGGCGGTGGCGGCCCGGGTCCTAGCGTCGCAGCAGCTCGAGGATCGTGTGATTGACCGCCGCCGCCCGTGCGGTCCGCGTCAGCGCCTGGAGTCCCCGGAGCGTCGCGTCGCCGGAATCCCATTGTCCGGCACTGTCTCCGATCTCCACGTTGCGCGCTCCGGCGAGGTCGACGATCGCCTCGACCTGTGCCGCCGTGTCGATCAGGCGGGTGGAGCGCGCGTCGAGGAGATGTGGGGGCAGGGCGACCCGATGCCTCGAGGTGAGCGCCGC
This sequence comes from Gordonia sp. p3-SID1431, assembly GCF_025143765.1. Classification (NCBI taxonomy): domain Bacteria; kingdom Bacillati; phylum Actinomycetota; class Actinomycetes; order Mycobacteriales; family Gordoniaceae; genus Gordonia; species Gordonia sp. p3-SID1431. The sequence continues at coordinate 30,825 of NZ_JAMBDT010000004.1, read as the reverse complement.
GAGTTGCGCACGGAGGTCGCTCGCGTCGGCCGACCGGCGTCCGCCGAGCCCGCCGATGATCGTGGTCGCCTCTCGAACTGCTTGCCGCAGCTCGTATTCCAGATCACCGGCGCTGGGTCCCGCGGTTACGAGATGACCGAGGTCGAGGGTCGCGTCGTAGCGGTAGGCCGACCACGTGCACGTGACGAACGGTGGATCGGCGGTGTCGGCGGCGAACTCCGGTACGAGCGCGAGCGTGCCGGCGCCCGCCGCGTCGTCGACGAGCAGCACCTCGCCCGCGCCGAGTGCGGCCGACGTCGCGACATGCGGTGGGAGTCCCTGCGGATCACCCGTGGAGGGCAGGCGGACGACGAGGCGTCGAGCGGGTCGCAGGAGCGCGAGTAGATCGAGCACACCGTTCGCCGAACCCGTTTCGGGCGAAGCCTGTTCGACACCGCCGCCGGGCCAGTGCGGGAGGTGCCGGTCGGCGGATTCCGCCAGGGCTTCGATCACGTCGTCGGGGGAGCACCGGCCGGTGAGCCAGGCGGCCGACCACGCGCCGAGGGCGCACGTCGGCCACGCGACGGTGGCGGAGAGCAGGCGGCTGCGTTTCATCAAGAAGCCAGGATACCGGCGAGGCCGGTGAGAGCCGGGCGTGGCAACCCCGCGGGCGGGCCCGCGGGGCATACGGTGTGTGCGCCGCCCGACCTGTCCATCGCGGCGGCGTGATCACGAGATGACCGATCGAGAGATGGTGGTGTGCGATGGATGACCGCTACGGACGCGATGTGCTCTCCCAGCCCCGTCGGGCGAAGCCGCGTCCCGCGGAGGTCGCCGCGGAGCGCGATCTGGTCGTCGAGGACGCCGCCACCGGCTTCTGCGGTGCGGTCGTCGGGCTCGAGAAGAGCTACGCCGGCGATATCGTCCGGCTGGAGGACCGGCGAGGTCAGACGCGGGTGTTCCTGATGCACCCCGGCGCGTTCCTCATCGACGGTCGGCCGGTGACGCTCGTTCGGCCGCGCACCAGAGGTCCGCAGCAGCCGGCCATGACGGCGTCGGGATCGCGAGCCGCCCCTCGCGCCCGCGCGCGGACCGCGCGCGCCAGCCGGCTCTTCGTCGAGGGCGTGCACGACGCGACACTCCTCGAGCGCGTGTGGGGTGACGACCTCCGCGCGGAGGGCGTGGTCGTCGTCAGCCTCGACGGCCTCGACAACCTCGAGGCGGCACTCGACGAATTCCAGCCGGCACCGCATCGCCGGGCCGGTGTCCTCGTCGACCATCTGGTGGCCGGATCCAAGGAGGCACACCTCACGGCCGAGGTCGGGGAGCACGTCCTCGTGTGCGGGCATCCCTACATCGACGTCTGGGAGGCGGTGAAGCCGGCGTCGGTGAAGATCGCGGCGTGGCCGCACATCCCGCGGGGCACCGACTGGAAGACCGGGGTGTGTGCCGAGCTCGGCTGGGGGGACCCTCGTGACGGCTGGCGCCGGGTGCTGGGCGGGGTGAGCAGTTTCCGGGATCTCGAGGTCGATCTGCTGCGGTCGGTGGAAGAACTCATCGACTTCGTGACCGCGGCCGAAGAGCCCAGGTGACGCACACGGCCTGAGCCCACCGGGGCCCACCCGCGTCGTGAGCGCCGAAGGCGGTTCGGACATCTCTGGCAGACTGGACCCATGAGCGCCCTGCTGTGGTTGGCGGCCGCGATCGTCCTGGTGGTCGCGGAGATGTTCGGTGGCGAACTCGTCCTGCTCATGCTCGCCGGGGGCGCATTCGCGGCCGCCGGTGTCGATTTCGCGTTCGAGACGCCGCTGTGGGTCGAGGGTCTGGTCTTCGCGCTCGTCTCGGTGCTGCTGCTGGTTGCGGTCCGTCCGATCGCCCGTAAGCACATGCTGAACCGTCCGGCGGTCCTGATGAACACCGAGGCGCTCGAGGGCCGGCCGGCGGTGGTGACCGAACAGGTCGACGCCCATGACGGACGCGTCAAGATCGGCGGCGACGTGTGGTCGGCCCGCACGATGGACCCGACCCAGGTGCTCGAACCCGGAACCCACGTGACCGTCGTGGAGATCGACGGCGCGACCGCGGTGGTGTGGCGCGCCTGAGCGGCCGCCGCGACACCGCCGAACGACAACGCTGGAAGGTGACCATGGAGTACGAGATCTTCGGCCTGACCGTCATCGTTTTGCTCGTGTTGCTCGTGGTGGTGATGCTGGTCAAGTCCGTCGCGCTCATCCCGCAGGCGGAGGCCGCGGTCATCGAGCGACTGGGCCGCTACACCCGCACCGTCTCCGGCCAGCTCACCCTGCTGTTGCCGTTCATCGACCGCATCCGCGCCCGCGTCGACGTCCGTGAACGAGTGGTGTCGTTCCCGCCCCAGCCGGTCATCACCGAGGACAACCTGACGCTGTCCATCGACACCGTCGTCTACTTCCAGGTCACCAATCCCCGGGCCGCCGTGTACGAGATCGACGACTACATCGCCGGCGTCGAGCAGCTGACGATCACGACGCTGCGCAACGTGGTCGGCGGGATGACGCTCGAGGAGACCCTGACCTCCCGCGATTCCATCAACGGCCAGCTGCGCGGAGTCCTCGACGAGGCGACCGGCCGCTGGGGCCTCCGGGTCGCGCGCGTCGAGCTGAAGTCGATCATGCCGCCGCCGTCGATCCAGGAGTCGATGGAGAAGCAGATGAAGGCCGACCGTGAGAAGCGGGCGACGATCCTCTCGGCCGAGGGCCAGCGCGAGTCGGCGATCAAGACCGCCGAGGGAAACAAGCAGTCGCAGATCCTCGCCGCCGAGGGTGCCAAGCAGGCCGCGATCCTCGCGGCCGAGGCGGAGCGGCAGTCGCGCATCCTGCGGGCGCAGGGCGACCGCGCCGCGTCATACCTCAACGCCCAGGGTGAGGCGAAGGCGATCGAGAAGACCTTCGCGGCCATCAAGGCGGCCAAGCCGACCCCGGAACTCCTGGCCTACCAGTATCTGCAGCAGTTGCCCGAGATGGCCAAGGGCGAGGGCAGCAAGGTGTGGGTGGTGCCGTCCGACTTCGGTTCGGCCCTCCAGGGTTTCGCGAAATCCTTCGGTGTGCAGGGAGACGATGGCGTGTTCCGGTACGAGCCGGCCGACTCGCCGCCCTCGCCGATCGACGACTCGGAGACCGAGGACTGGTTCTCGATGGCCTCCGATCCCAAGGTCGCCCAGGCCGTCGCCGAGGCGGAGGCGGTGGCCCGCACCCCGGTCGCGCCCGAGATCACCGCTCGTGCGGCGCGCGCGTCGCGCCATGCGTCGCCGGTGGGGTCCGAGCCGCCCGAGCTCACCGATGGCGCGTGGTCCCAGCCCGTACAGCCCGAGGAGCCGGGGCCGGCCGAGCCCACGACCTGAGTACGGCTCAGCGGATGAGGTGCTCGACGCCCGCCATGCCGACCGCCCACAGCACCGAGGCGAAGGTGCCCATGATGAACTGCTCGGCCGCATGCGGGGCGCGCAACTCGGGGTAGCGGGCGAGGCTCTTCACGGCCAGGATGATCGCGAGGCCTTCGGGCCACCCCGCCATCAACGTGGTGACGACCGCGAGGCGTTCGAGATAACCGATCACCCGGCCGCCGCGCAACGGCCCGGCTTCGGCCGGGTCGGTCGGGGCGGGCGCCGGGGAGTCGGGCGTGTCGGTGTCGTCCCCGGTTCCGTCATCCGGCGACCCCTCCGGATCGGGCCCGGGCCCCGTGCGCTGGCCGACCCCGCCGGCGACGAGGACCGTCCGGACCACGGGTCCGCCGCCGGTGACCGCCGCGAGCGCGGCGACGACCGGGACGGCCGAGGCGAGGAAGCCGCTGGCGGGCGCGGCCACGGCGGCGAGGACGGCGGTCACCCCGGCCAGGACCAGCAGGACGACGGCTCCGATGACGTCGAGTCTGCGTACGACGGACACCGGCGCGTGGTTGCGCTTCTTCCGCGTCGCGAGCACCCAGGTCGGCGTCGCCAGTGCGGTCAGGAGAAGAAGGGTGATCGCTGCGGTGGTCATTCCGATCCTCCGGACGGGCTGTGTCGGTCGGCCTCGGCGAGCGCGTCGGCGACGAGGCCGAGGGAATCGGATTCCAGATCCCACGCCGCGGTCCGCAGCCGTTGACTCATGGCCTGTGGCGTGATGTCGAGTGCGGCGGCGGCCTCGACCTGGGTGAGGCCGCGGCGCATCAGCTCCACCGCCTCCCGGCCGGCGGCACTGCGCGCGGTGATCACGTCGGCGATGAGACGGCCGGCCGTCTGGGCGTGACGGGACCAGCGAGTCTCCGGGCCGCGGACACAGAGGGGGACGCGCTGCCGCTTGGCGGCCTCGACGGCGTCGCGAGCGTGGACGAAGGCGGGCCCGCGCCCGGCCCGGGTGGACCGGGGGAGAGGTTCGTCGACCGGTCCGGCGCCGATGCCGACACTCCAGTGACCCTCGGCGGTGAGTTCGACGGCCAGTCGGGCGGCCGTCACCGGATCGGCGAGGACTCCCTGGATCTCGTCGCCCGCGGTACGTTCGAAGGCCCGTACGGTCTGGACCGTTGCGAGAGCGGTGAGGATGGCGTCCACCCGGTCGATGTCGCGGCGACTTCCGCGTTGGTCGACGGTGAGTACGAACATCACTCAAGGCTATGCACTTGATCGCGGTGAATCAAGCCCCCTGGCTGGATGGGATCGCGCTGGGTGACTTGATCCTCGGGGATCAAGTCGCTGCGCTTGTCGCGTTCGACGACGAGACAGGCAGGCGGGAGTCGAGCACCAGACCGGCGATGCCGATCGCAAAGAGGCCACCGGTGACCGCGAGCTGGAGGGGATGCGTGTCACCGGTCAGGGAATCGCCCAGCATGACCACCGCCGCGGTGCCGGGGGCCATACCGAGGATGCTGGCAATCGCGTACGGCACGAGACGCACCGAGGACAATGCCGAGCAGTAGTTCGCCACCGAGAACGGGCATGCCGCGATGAACCGCAGCGACCCGACCGCCAACCAGCCACGACGCTCGAGCCGGTACTCGACGGCACGGACCACCGGTGCCTTCAGGTACGGCTGCACGCGGTCGCGTCCGACCCTGCGGACCAGGACGAAGGCTGCCACCGCCGCCACCGACGAGGCGATCATCGCCCCCGCGAAACCGACCAGCGGTCCGAAGAAGATCCCGGACATGACCGTGAACGTCGACCGCGGGATCGGGGCGATGGTGACGACCGCGTAGGCGAGGAAGAACAACCACACGAAGGCCGGTCCCAGATCCGCGCCCCAGTCGCGGACGCTCGAGATCGAGGGCAGCGGGACGAAGTAGGACGCGGCCAGGACGGCGGCGAGGAGCACGGCGGCGACGAGAGCCCGGCGCAGGATCCGTCGATCGGCCCGACAACGGCCCGACGTCGGCGGGTGACCGTCTCCGGCGCTCGCCGCGTCCGCGATCTCCGCGTCGGCCGCGGTCGGGCCGGCGACATCCTCGCTGACAGTGGATCGATCGGGCACCCGGACACTCTACGCTGGGCCCAGCGGTGTACCGGGTCCCCGAGTGCGCCACGTCACGCCAACCTCGACGCCGAGCCGAGCGAGCGATCGGCTAGTGTCGTGTACGCGCTCATCACAGTGCATTCACGGAGGTGTGCTTCCCCACATGCCACAGCAAACTGACCAGCCCAAACCCGAGTCAGAACTCGACGACGCCTACCAGGCGTGGTCGACGGCCGCCGCGGCCGTTCTGGCGAAGTCGCGACGCGTCGACGTCGACGAGCTGCCTGACACACCCGAGGCGCTGCTCTCGACCGACACCGCCGACGGGCTGACCATCCGGCCGCTCTACACACGTCGCGACGAACTCGCCGAGCCCGGTGTCCCCGGTCGCTTCCCGTTCGTCCGCGGCGCCGACCCCGCGCGTGACGTCACCACCGGCTGGCGCGTCACGGAACGGTTCGGCGACGACGCGACGCCGGCGGCGGACCTCAATGAGCTCATCCTGGAGGCGATGGCCAACGGGACGAGCGGTCTCTGGCTCTCGGTGAGCAGGCCCGGTGACGGGCTGGGGGTCGCCGACCTCGCGACGGCGCTGCGCGGCGTCTACCTCGATCTGGTGCCGGTGACGCTCGATGCGGGCACCGAGGGCATCGCGGCGGCTCGCGAACTGCTCGGCCTGAAGGAAAAGGCCCAGGCCGCTCCGGTCGCCGCCGCTCCGACGGCGGCCACCGTCCACTCCTTCGGCCTGTCGCCGCTGACGGCCGCGTTCTCGGGCCGGGCGACCGTCGATCCCGATGAGGCCACGGCCCTCGCCGCATCCGGGCTGCCCGACGGGGTCCGTACCTTCCGGGTGGACGGCAGCGACTTCGCCACCGCCGGTGCCGACAACGGCCTCGAACTCGCACTCACGGTGGCGGCCGCGGTCGCCCACCTCCGTGATCTCACCGCGGCCGGCCTCTCACCCGAGGCCGCGCTGCGTCAGATCACCTTCGGCGTCTCCGCCGACGACGACCAATTCGCCACGATCGCGAAATTCCGTGCGCTGCGCAAGATCTGGGCTCGGGTGGCCGAAGTCGTCGGCGCACCCGAGGTCGGCGGAGCGCTGACCCACGGCGTGACCGATCTGTCGATGTACTCCCAGCGGGACCCGTGGGTCAACATGCTGCGCAGCACCATCGCGGCATTCGGCGCCGGGGTCGGCGGCGCCGATCAGCTGACCGTCCTGGGCTACGACGCGACCATCCCGGCGGACAAGCGCACCTCGAGCGCGTCCTTCTCGCGACGCATCGCCCGTAACACCCAGCTGCTGCTGCTCGAGGAGTCCAACATCGGACGCGTCCTCGATCCGGCCGGCGGCTCGTGGTTCGTCGAATCCCTGACCGACGATCTCGCCACGAACGCCTGGACGGTGTTCACCGAGGTCGAGGCCGCCGGCGGTTACCGTGTCGCGCTCGACACGGGCTGGATCGCCGAGAAGGTCGACGCCTCCCTCGCTCGCCGCGACACCGAGGTCGCGCATCGCCGCATCTCGGTCACCGGCGTCAACGAGTTCCCCAACATCGACGAGCGCGCACTGTCGGAGACGACGGGGGCCCCGGCTTCCGCGGTCACCGACGTCGTCACCGGTACGCCGCGCCTCGCGCGGATCGGACGCGCCTTCGAGGAACTGCGGGACCGGTCCGACGTCGTGCTCGCCGAGCACGGTGCACGGCCGTCGATCCTGCTCATCCCGCTCGGCAGCGTCGCCGAACACAACGGCCGCACCACGTTCGTCGCGAACTTCCTGGGTGCCGGCGGCATCACCGTCGTCAACCCCGGTCCGCTGACCGCGGACAAGGTCGGCGACGCGGTGGCCGGGGCGAACACCCCGATCGCGGTCCTCTGCGGAACCAAGGCGCGCTATGCCGAAGAGGGGCCCGCCGCACTCGCGGCCGCTCGCGCGGCCGGTCTGTCGACAGTGCTCCTCGCCGGACCGGACAAGGAATGGCCCGAGGGCGACGATCGTCCCGACGGTTCGCTGCGCGTCGGCATCGATGCGGTGAGCACCCTCGGCGACCTTCTCGACCAGCTGGTCTCGACATCCCTGAAGACGGCGGGAGCAACGGCATGACCCAGACCGAACCCGATCTGACACAGACGATTCCGAACTTCGCCGGAATCGGTCTGACATCGGACGACACCGGTGCGACGACCGCCGATGGTGCCGCGGCCGCGGTCGCCGAGGAACTCGCCTCGGCGCACGGCTACTCGGTGGACCAGGTCACCTGGAGCACCCCGGAGCAGATCGACGTCACGCCGGTGTACACGCGCGCCGAGCGCGACGCCGTCCTCGACGATGCCGAACATCCGTACCCGCTCGACTCCGTTCCCGGTGCCGCACCGTTCATCCGGGGCCCGTACCCGACGATGTACGTCAACCAGCCGTGGACCATCCGCCAGTACGCCGGCTTCTCGACCGCGGCCGAATCCAACGCCTTCTACCGTCGCAACCTCGCGGCCGGCCAGAAGGGACTGTCGGTCGCATTCGACCTCGCGACCCACCGCGGCTACGACTCCGACCATCCGCGCGTCGCCGGTGACGTCGGCATGGCCGGTGTGGCGATCGACTCGATCCTCGACATGCGTCAGCTCTTCGACGGGATCGACCTCGGCAGCGTGTCGGTGTCGATGACGATGAACGGTGCGGTGCTGCCGATCCTCGCGCTCTACGTCGTGGCCGCCGAGGAGCAGGGTGTGCCGCCGGAGAAGCTGGCCGGGACCATCCAGAACGACATCCTCAAAGAGTTCATGGTCCGCAACACCTACATCTATCCGCCGAAGCCGTCGATGCGGATCATCTCCAACATCTTCGAGTACACCAGCCAGAAGATGCCGAAGTTCAACTCGATCTCGATCTCCGGCTATCACATCCAGGAGGCCGGAGCGACGGCCGATCTGGAGCTGGCCTACACGCTCGCCGACGGCGTCGAGTACATCCGCGCCGGACTCGAGGCCGGCCTGGACATCGACAAGTTCGCCCCGCGACTGTCGTTCTTCTGGGGCATCGGCATGAACTTCTTCATGGAGGTCGCGAAGCTGCGTGCGGCGCGTCTGCTGTGGAGTGAGCTCGTCGCCGAGTTCGATCCGAAGAACGCGAAATCGCTGTCGCTGCGCACACATTCGCAGACCTCGGGCTGGTCGCTGACCGCCCAGGACGTGTTCAACAACGTGGCCCGCACCTGCGTCGAGGCGATGGCCGCCACGCAGGGTCACACCCAGTCGCTGCACACCAACGCCCTCGACGAGGCCATCGCGCTGCCGACCGACTTCTCGGCCCGCATCGCGCGAAACACCCAGCTGCTCCTGCAGCAGGAGTCGGGCACCACTCGTCCGATCGATCCGTGGGCCGGTTCGAACTACGTCGAGTGGCTCACGCATCAGCTGGCGCAGAAGGCGCGCAAGCACATCCGCGAGGTCGAAGAGGCCGGCGGCATGACGCAGGCCATCAACGAGGGCCTGCCGAAGCTGCGCATCGAGGAGGCCGCGGCGCGCACCCAGGCGCGTATCGACTCCGGCCAGCAGCCGTTGGTGGGCGTGAACAAGTACCAGGTCGCCGACGACGAGGAGATCGAGGTCCTCAAGGTCGAGAACTCGAAGGTGCGCGCCGAGCAGCTCGAGAAGCTGGACCGACTTCGCGGACAACGCGATTCGGCCGCGGTCGAGGCGGCCCTGGCCGACCTCACCCGTGCGGCCGCGTCGTCGGAGGGCGGCCTGGAGAACAACCTGATGGCCCTGGCCATCGAGGCAGCACGGCACCAGGCGACGGTCGGTGAGATCTCCGAGGCACTCGAGAAGGTCTATGGTCGCCATCAGGCGGAGATCAAGACGATCAGCGGGGTGTACCGACATGAGGCGGGCGAGGTGAGCAACATCGACGCGGCCATCGAGGCCGTGCGCCAGTTCGCCGAGGCGGAGGGCCGCCAGCCGCGCGTCCTGGTCGCGAAGATGGGCCAGGACGGTCACGACCGCGGCCAGAAGGTGATCGCGACCGCGTTCGCGGACCTCGGCTTCGACGTCGACGTGGGCCCGCTGTTCGCCACCCCGGAGGAGGTGGCCGCCCAGGCCGCCGACAACGACGTGCACGTGGTGGGTGTGTCGTCGCTGGCGGCCGGGCACCTGACGCTGGTCCCGGCCCTGCGGGAGGCGCTGCGCGAGGTCGGCCGCGAGGACATCATGGTGGTCGTCGGCGGCGTGATCCCGCCCGGCGACTTCGCCGAACTGTACGAGGCCGGCGCCGCCGCGATCTTCCCGCCCGGATCGGTCATCGCCGACTCGGCCGTGGAACTCATCGGCAAGCTCGCCGACACCCTCGGCCTGGAACTGCCCGGGGCGACCGCGAACTGATGGCGGTCCAACCGCGACGTCCCATCGACGTCGACGCGATGGCCGACGCTGTCCTGGCCGATCGCCGTGCCGATCTGGCGCGCGCGATCACACTCGTCGAGTCCAAGCGCGCCGATCACCGGGCCGCCGCCCAGGAGCTGTTGCTGAAGCTGACGCCGCACGCGGGCAAGTCGTTCCGCGTCGGCATCACCGGCGTCCCCGGGGTGGGCAAGTCGACGACGATCGAGGCGCTCGGCATGCACCTGCTGGAGCTGGGCCACAAGGTGGCGGTGCTCGCCGTCGACCCCAGTTCGACGCGCACGCGGGGCTCGATACTGGGCGACAAGACCCGAATGGGCCGGCTGTCGACGGCCGAGAACGCCTACATCCGGCCGTCGCCGACGTCGGGCACGCTCGGCGGCGTGGCCAAGGCCACCCGCGAGAGCATCGTGCTCGTCGAGGCGGCCGGGTTCGACGTCGTGCTGGTCGAGACGGTGGGAGTCGGGCAGTCCGAGGTGACGGTCGCGAACATGGTCGACACGTTCACGTTCCTCACCCTGGCCCGCACCGGGGATTCGTTGCAGGGCATCAAGAAGGGTGTCCTCGAACTCGCCGACGTGGTCGTGGTGAACAAGGCCGACGGCAAACACCTCAACGAGGCGAAGAGCGCGGCACGCGAGTTGAAGAACGCGCTGAAGCTGATCTATCCGCACGACGCGCTGTGGATGCCGCCGGTGCTGACCATGAGCGCGATCGAGAACACCGGCGTCGACGAGTTCTGGAAGACCGTGGTACGCCACAACGAGACCCTCACCGCGGCAGGAGAGTTCACCGCCCGCCGCAACCAGCAACAGATCGACTGGACCTGGGCGATGGTCAACGACATCGTGTTGTCCCGGCTCGGTGACTCACCCGCCGTGCGCGGGATCCGCGGCGACGTGGAGCAGCAGCTCCGGGACGGGTCGCTGACCCCGGCCCTCGCCGCGCAACGGATCGTGGACGCGTTCGACGAGCGCTGAGTGCACCGATCGAGGTCGCATGCGATCTCGATCCGTCCGTGCGACCTCGATCGAGGTCGCGTCAACGGACTGAGGTCGCATGCGACGTCAATCCCGGCGGCGGCGCGGACATCTGGTGCGGCCCGGCGCCCCGGGGTTAGAGCATCAGGCCTACAGCGGTGCCAGCGTCTCGCCGAGTAGCGAGACCCGCCCCGGCACATGGCCGTTGGCGGGAGCGTTCACCGTGACACCGTCGACACCGGTCGCGAGCAGCTCGGCGTAGCGGGCGGCCACCTCGTCGGGATCCCCGACGATCGTCGATCCGCGGCGTGACTCGGCCGCCGGTGTGCGCTCCAGGTAGGCCTCCAGCTCCGCGGTCGCCTCGGCGGCGGTCGGCGCCACGCAGGCCGACGTCTGGACGGTCACGGTGATCTCCGAGCGGTCCCGGCCGAGTCGTTCGCAGTGTTCGGCGAGGGCGTCGAGTTTGCGGGGGATGTCGGCGGGTGTGCACAGCAGGTTCGATTCGTCGGCGTACTGCGCGACCATCCGCAACGTCTTGCGCTCGCCGCCGCCGCCGATCATCACCGGGATCTTCGACAGCGGCGCAGGCACATTGAGAGCGTTGGTGACCCGATAGCGGTCACCGTCGAGGCTGGGTGCCTCCCCGGCGAGCATGCCGAGGATGATCTGCAGCGCCTCCTCGAGGCGCTCGAACCGGTCGGTGAACGTCCCGAACTCATACCCGAGCGAATCATGTTCCAGCTCATACCATCCCGCCCCGATGCCGAGCTGGGACCGACCACCCGACACCACGTCGAGCGCCGTGACCGTCTTCGCGAGCAGCGTCGGGTTGCGGTAGGTGTTGCCGGTGACGAGCGACGACAGACGGACCTTCGAGGTGTGCTGGGCGAGTGCCGCGAGCAGGGTGTAGCACTCGATCATCGGGTCGTCGGGCTCACCGAGCATCGGCAACTGATAGAAGTGATCCATCACGAAGACGGTGTCGAAACCGGAGTTCTCGGCCTCTTGCGCCTGCGCGACCACGGTGGGGAACAACTGGTCGGCGGCGACGCCGGGGTAGGTGAAGTTCGGGATCTGGTAACCGAGTCGAGTCACCCGTTCAGAGTAGTCCGGTGGACTCCTCCGGCGCGGTGCCGACGATTTCGGGTGCGCGACTGCGCGCGAACGCGCCGATCGTCTCGATCAATTCGTCGAACACGGCGTCGATGTCGGTGGAGGTCGCGATGCGGGCGTTGGGTCCGGGCGCGGTCATCGCGCGTTCGTCGGCCACGGTCATGCCCCGCGTCAGCGTCCCGGCGAGTTCGACGTCGACGCGCGCCGGGCGGGTCTCGACCGTGTCGGGGGCCAGCGCGACCAGTGCGGCGAACGGGTCGTGCAGGTGGGCGATGTAACCCTCGTCGTGATCGTCGTGGAACTCGAAATAGAACCGCAGGGCGTCGACGAGATGCCGGATGATCTCGTTGTCGGCGACCGAACGGAGTCCGCGTTCGTCGGTCGGGTCCGGGCACTCGACGGGCGTGCTGCCGGCCGCGGCGGCGAGTCGGACCACGTGATCGGGTGTCAGGACGACCGACTCGGTGAGGTCGAGCGCGCAGACGATCGGTTCCGGGGCGCCCGCGGTGCCGAAGGCGGTGAACACCTCGGCCGCTGCTTCCGGGTCGACGGCCACATTCCACTCCGAGGTGGGCGTCGTGTTGCCGTGGGTGTGGAAGGCGCCGCCCATGATGACCAGGCGCCGCAGGCGCGCCGGCAGGTCCGGGTCGCGTCGGATCGCGGTCGCCAGGGACGTGAGGGGGCCGGTCACCAGGCCGACGAGTTCGCCGGAGTGCGCCTGCGACGCCTCGATCCAGGCGTCGGCGGCGTCGAGATGGCTCGGCGTCGTGGTCGGGGCCGGCAGTTCGGCGTGTCCGACGCCCAGCGGACCGTGGGTGTCCTCGGTGGTCATCAGCGCGGCGACGAGGGGAGTGGCCGGGCCGGTGTGGACGGGCACCTCGGGGCGTCCGCACAACTCCAGCCACGAAAGATTGTTGGCCGTGACGACATCGACGGGCACATTGCCGGCCGTGGAGGCCACTCCGACGAGGTCGACGTCGGTGCGCGCGAGCAGATAGATCAGCGCGAGTGAGTCGTCGATGCCGGTGTCGCAGTCGAAGAACAGGCGCTGGGTCACCGCACAATTGTGCCGGGTCCGCTGCGAACGCGGGTCCACCACCCCGTCGGGACCCTAGGCTCACGGCAGCCGGGGCGGACCGTCGTCGGCCCGATGAGCCCCGGAGGAACCGATGGCCCCGACACGACACACGCTGGCCGCCCTGGGTGCCGGTGCGGTCCTCCTGGTGAGCGCGTGCGGCGCGAACAGCGCCGAGCCCGAGGCTTCCTCGACGAGTGGTTCGGCCGGCGCTAGCGGTACGCCGTCGGCTCCCGTCGTCACACCGGTGGTCGGGTCGGTGATGTTCGCGCCGACACCGTTCGCCGGTTCCGACGGCGACAACCACCTCGTCTATGAGATCTCGCTGACCAACTACATGCGCACACCGGTGACGGTCGCCGGAGTCGAGGTGCTCGACGCCACCACCGACCGCGAACCGCTGCTCACACTCGACGACAACGGGGTCCGCGGTCGGCTCAAGCCCACCGGCGCCCCGTCGGTGCCGCCCGGTCCGGGCGCACCCGAGGGGTACTCCGACGTGCTGGCGCCGGGACAGAACGGCGTCCTCTTCCTCCACGTGACCTTCTCCGGGAATGCGCCGAAGCAGCTGATCCACGAGATCTCCGTGCGTGCCGACGCGGCGCCACCGGGTATGCGGGATGTCGACGAACGCCTCGCGCCCGTCACGGTGGGCGATTCGACCGTCCCGGTCCTGGGACCACCACTGCTCGGTGAGCACTACATCGCCGCCGACGCGTGCTGCGACGCCGTCCGGCACACACGCGCGCTTCTCCCACTGAACGGATCACCGGTCCTCGCCCAGCGGTACGCGGTGGACTGGGAGCAGGCCGGTGCCGATGGTCGGATCTTCGTCGGCGACGCGAAGAATCCGGCGAGCTACCGGATCTTCGGCGATGACGTGCTCGCCGTCGCCGACGGCACGGTGGTCGCCAGCCGCAACGACCTGCCGGAGCAGACACCGGGGACGTTCCCGCCGGATCTGGCCATTGGCGACGCCGACGGCAACAACCTCGTCCTCGACATCGGCGACGGCTTCTACGTGAACTATGCGCACATGCAACCCGGGTCGGTCCGCTTCGCCCCTGGCGACCGGGTGCGCCGGGGTGAGGTCATCGGCAAGGTCGGCAACACCGGGAACTCGGTGGCGCCGCACCTGCACGTCCACGTCATGAACGGGCCGGAGTTCCTCGGCTCGCAGGGTGTGCCCAGCGTGACCGAGGAGTTCACGATCACCGGCCGGGTGGTCGACACCGCGGCGTTCGACGCCTCGGAGGCCACCGGGGTGCCGTTGCGGCTCGCCCCCGGCGTGACGGAGAGCACACACGAGAAGCAGATGATCCTCGATCAGAACATCGTCACGTTCACCACAGGCTGACAACGGTTTCCGGCGTCACCGCCTCTCCCCGCCACCCAACACGGGGTCGGTCACGACTGGACAACGATCTCATCATCCGTACGGTCGGACCCATGTCGATTCAGGACTCTGCCTTCGAATGGACGGAAACGAACCGCGAATGGCTGATCGAGAATCCCGCTCGCATCGTCGCCTACGTGGCCGTGGCGTTGATCGTCCGCTTCGTGATCCACCGTGCCATCGACCGCGCCACCCGGCCACGGACCGCCGGCGGGGAGCCGGGCCGCGGCACCGCTCTCATGCGCGGACTGCGGTCGAAGTCGGCCTCCACCGAGCGCAACGCCCAGATCGCCGCACGCCGTGCACAGCGGGCCGCGACGATCGGGTCGGTGCTCAAGTCGACGGTGTCGATCGTGCTGCTCGTCTGGGTGGTGCTGTCGGTCCTGAGCGTTCTCGGCGTCAACATCGCGCCGTTCATCGCCTCGGCCGGCATCGTCGGCCTCGCCATCGGTTTCGGTGCGCAGAACCTGGTGCGCGACTTCGTGACCGGCGTCTTCATGCTGCTCGAGGACCAGTACGGCGTGGGTGACATCGTCGATCTCGGCGAGGCCGTGGGCGAGGTCGAATCGGTGGGGCTGCGCGTCACCACCCTGCGCGACATCGACGGCACTCTCTGGTACGTCCGCAACGGCGAGATCGCCCGCGTGGGCAACATGAGCCAGGAGTTCGCGGTCGCGCGCGTCGACGTCCCGGTGGCGCCCGGCGCCGACATCGACAAGGCGCAGCAGGTGGCCGACGAGGCGGCCCGCACCGCGGTGGAGGAGGACTCGACCGACATCCTCGGCCAGATCGAGATGCTCGGCGTCCAGGAGGTGTCGTCGGATCAGGTCGTCCTGCGTCTGACGGTGAAGACCAAACCGAACGGCCAGTGGGCGGTGCAGCGGCGACTGCGTCGGGCGATCCTGCGGGCCTTCGTGGAGAACTCGATCGATCTGCCGTACTCGCGGGCGTGGGCGGCGCTCGCGGATTCGGTCGCACCCTGACGCGGAGATCGCCTGCGGCACAACGAGAAGAACCCCGGCGGTGAGCCGGGGTTCTTCTCGTTGTTCTGGTGTCCGAGGGGGGACTTGAACCCCCACGTCCGTTAATAGGACACTAGCACCTCAAGCTAGCGCGTCTGCCATTCCGCCACTCGGACCTGCGTGCCGCGGTGAGCGTCCGGCGATCTCCCGCCGGTGGTCTCTCGACTCCGTCTCGCTGCAGCGGGATAACCCTAACCGAGGTTGCCCGTGTATCCCAAATCCCGTAGGAGTGAGGGGTGTCTTCACAGTCTGCGACCGACGAAGTGGTCGATCTGGTCAGCCAATTGATCCGTTTCGACACCTCCAACACGGGCGAGCCCGAGACCACCAAGGGCGAGGAGGAGTGCGCCAAGTGGGTGGCCCAGCAGCTCGAGGAGGTGGGCTACACCACGCAGTACGTCGAGTCCGGCCGTCCCGGCCGCGGCAACGTGTTCGCGCGCCTCGCCGGTCCGCCCGACTCCGATCGCGGCGCGCTGCTGATCCACGCCCACCTCGACGTCGTGCCCGCCGAACCGGCCGACTGGAGTGTTCACCCGTTCTCCGGTGCCATCAAGGACGGCTACATCTGGGGCCGCGGCGCGGTCGACATGAAGGACATGGCCGGAATGGCCCTGGCGCTCGCGCGTCAGTTCAAACGAGACGGCACCGTGCCGCCCCGGGAGCTGGTGTTCGCGTTCTTCGCCGACGAGGAGGCCGGCGGGGCGTGGGGCGCGCACTGGCTCGTCGAGAACCGGCCCGACCTGTTCGAGGGCATCACCGAGGCCGTCGGCGAGGTCGGCGGCTTCTCGCTCACCGTCGACCGGCCCGACGGCACGCAGAAACGTCTCTATCTGGTCGAGACGGCCGAGAAGGGGCTCGCGTGGATGCGGCTCACCGCCGAGGCGCGGGCCGGGCACGGATCGTTCCTGCACGACGAGAACGCCGTCACCGAGGTCGCCGAGGCGGTCGCCCGGATCGGTCGGCACACGTTCCCCCTGGTGATGACGGAATCGGTCAGCCAGTTCCTGGCCGAGGTCAGTGCGGAGACGGGCCTGGACCTGAGTCCCGAGGCCCCCGACCTGGAGACGTCGCTGTTCAAGCTGGGCAACCTCGCGCGGATCATCGGCGCGACCCTGCGTGACACCGCCAATCCCACGATGCTCAAGGCCGGCTACAAGGCCAACGTCATCCCGCAGAAGGCCGAGGCGGTCATCGACTGCCGCGTGCTCCCCGGGCGGCAGGCCGCGTTCGAGAAGGAGATCGACGAACTCATCGGCCCCAACGTGCGGCGGGAGTGGATCACCCATCTCGATTCCTACGAGACGACCTTCGACGGTGACCTGGTGGATGCGATGAACGCCGCCGTCCTCGAGCACGATCCGCAGGGAAAGACGGTGCCGTACATGCTCTCCGGCGGCACCGACGCCAAGGCGTTCGCGAAGCTGGGCATCCGGTGCTTCGGGTTCGCGCCGTTGCGGTTGCCGCCCGAACTCGACTTCGCGGCCCTGTTCCACGGCGTCGACGAGCGCGTGCCCGTCGATTCGGTTTTGTTCGGCACCAAGGTCTTCGAGCACTTTCTGCGGCACAGCTGAGCACACCACTACAGTGGGCGGCACGGCCTTCCCGCCGATCCGGGCGCACCGGTTCGGAGGGTGACCGGCACTCTTCCGACGCGCGAAACGTGAGAAAGGTGAACACATGTCGTCATTCGACCCGTACTCCCCGCTGCCGAGCCTTCCCGGTTTCACCCTGACCTCGGAGAGCTTCACCGACGGGGCCGCACTCGCCAACGGGCAGGTGAGCGGGATCATGGGTGCGGGTGGCGAGGACCTCTCCCCGCAGCTGAGCTGGTCCGGCTTCCCCGCCGAGACCAAGAGTTTCGCCGTCACCGTCTATGACCCCGACGCTCCGACCGCCGCCGGGTTCTGGCACTGGGCCGTCGCCGACATCCCCGCCTCGGTCACGAGCCTGCCCGAGGGCGCCGGCGACGACGACGGGTCCGGGCTCCCCGACGGCGCGGTCACCCTCACCAACGACGCTTCGCTACGCCGCTACATCGGTGCCGCACCGCCTCCCGGACACGGAGCGCACCGCTATTTCGTCGTCGTGCACGCCGTGGACACCGAATCGCTCGGGCTGCCGGAGAACGCGACACCGGCCTACCTGGGTTTCAACCTGTTCTCGCATGCGATCGCGCGTGCGACCCTCGTCGGCACCTACGAACAACCAGCCGAGAACGTCTGAGTTCTCGCACGGCCGATCGCCCGGTGCACCTGCGTACCGGGCGATCGGTGGCCGTCAGGGCTGGTTGCGGGCCGCGCAACCGACCGCGTCGGAGATCGAGGCGAAGCCACCGTCCCGGGCGCGCCGGGCGAGTCCGGCATGGAGTTCGGCGAGCCACACCGGGCCGCCGTAGATGAAGCCGGTGTAGACCTGCAACAGGTCGGCGCCGGCGCAGATCCGCTCCCAGGCCTGGTCGACGGTCTCGATGCCGCCCACGCTGACGAGCGCGACACGTCCGCCGACGCGGTCATAGAGGCGACGCAGCACCGTCAGCGACCGAGCGGCGACCGGCGGCCCGGACAGGCCACCGGCACCGATCTCGTCGACCTCGTGCGACGCGGTGCGCAGACCCTCGCGGCCGATCGTGGTGTTGGTGGCGACGATCCCGGCCAGTCCGAGCTCCACGGCCAGGTCCGCCACGGCGTCGATGTCGTCGTCGACGAGGTCGGGGGCGATCTTCACCAGCACCGGGACGTCCACGGCGGCGAGTACCGCGGCCAGGATGGGCCGCAGGGAGTCGACGGCCTGCAGATCGCGCAGTCCCGGGGTGTTCGGCGAACTCACGTTGACCACGACGAAATCCGCGAGCGGTCCGAGCAGTTCCGCCGAACGCCGGTAGTCGTCGATGGCGTCCTCGACCGGGACGACCTTGGTCTTGCCGATGTTGGCTCCGATGGGGACCGACACCGGCCCCCGTCGTACCTCGGTCAGGTGCTGTGCGGCCACCTCGGCACCGGGATTGTTGAAGCCCATCCGATTGATCAGCGCACGGTCCGCGGGTAGCCGGAACAATCGCGGCGTCGGGTTCCCGGGCTGCCCCTGACCGGTGATCGTGCCGATCTCGGCGAACCCGAAGCCGAGCTGACCCCAGGTGTTCACCGCGCCGGCCGTCTTGTCGAACCCGGCCGCCAGACCGATCGGGGCGGGGAAGTCGACGCCGAACACCCGCGTCCGCAGGATCGGATCATGCCGGGCCAACAGCCTCGCGGTCAGGAACGCCAACGGCGGAAACCGCCCGACGACGCGCAGCACCGAGAAGACGATGTGATGGATTCGCTCCGGATCGACGCGGAACATGATCGAGCGCAGCAGGGGATAGGACCACCGGTTGAGCACGGGAAGTACTCGGGTGGTGCTGCGGGACATCAGCATGCGCGGGCGCTCCGTGGGTCGTTGTCGGTCAATCCGGTGGACCGGTCGCCGGTCGGGTCGGCGGTGTCGGGCCCGCGTGAACCTCGCGGCGGCCGGCGCCGTTTGAGCAGCACCTTGCGGGTTCCGTCGGAGTAGAGCCGCACCCGGGACAGCTCCCAACCGCCGAACTCCGCCTCGAGGGCCAACCGCATCGAGGCGGTCACCCGGGTGACGTCAGGGGGAAGACGCAGCAGGATGCACTCGACATCCTCCGAGGTGACCTCCCACCCGTCGGGATAGCGCGAACCGTTTCGTTTCGACCGGTCAGGAATCACTCGGCCCGCCCGCGCTCGGGAACCACCTGGAGTCCGCCGTTCCGCGCCGAGAGCACGTAGACGGTGCCCGATCCGTCGACCACGATGCGGTCGGGCTGTACGACCGAAGCGAACCGCCGGACCTCGGTGGGTTCACCGTCTGCCAGGTCAAATGCCACCACCTCGTTGTCGCCGGTCGTCGAGACCCAGAGCAGGTCCCGGGTGTCGTCGTAGTCTACGGCGTACGGTCCGCCGGCCACCGGGTAGCGAAAGCGCATCACCAGCGGTGATCCGAAGAAGCCGAGGATCTCGCCGTCACGGGTGTTGGCGACCAGCACGCGTCCGAACTCGTCGACGGTCGAGTTGGTGGCCCCGTTGCCCGCACGCAGCGCCGGCCCCAGTTCACCGGATTCGGGGTCGACGGGGGTCACCGACGACTGCGCCCGATCCAGGACGACAACCTGGCCGTCGAGGCCTTCCGCAGACTCGGGCGCGGCCGTCACCGAGTCCACCCGTACGAAGCGATCGACGTCGTGCTTCTTCGCGAAATCGTTGTCGTACACGAGGACTCGTCCGTCGGCCGTGCCGACGACGAGGAGCCCGGCCGTGGTCCGGGCGATCGCCGTCGGCTGGTCGGACTCGAGGTCGCCCGTGCGGACACGCCCGTCGGCATCGACGACGACGAGCGCGCCCGGGCCCGCGCCGACGAACCCGCCGTCGTCGCCGGCGGCCAGGGTGGTGAGGCCCGGGACCGCGATCGTCTGCGGCAGGGTCGTCAGCGCCCCGGCGTCGTATCGGAGGATCTGGTTGCCGTCGGCCGAGAGGACGGCGACGCTGCCACCCGACGCGGCGAGCGCACGCGCCCCGGCCGGGGCGGGCACGACGGTGCCCGCGGGAGCCGTCGTCGAATTCGCGGGCGCCTCCGGCGCGGTCGCGGGCACGACGGTCGGTACGTCGGGGGTGCCGTCGTCGGAGCCGCACGCGGTGATCATGCCCACACCGATGACCAGTGCCGCCGTGGCCGCGATCGGACCCCGTAGCCGCGACATGCCCGTGTGGGACTGGTGACTTGGGCGTGAAGGTCGCGGGAAGAGCATGTCCCCATCTTGCGCGACCGCTTCCGCGCGCCGCTCAGGCGGGTCGGAGCCGTGTCGTCGTGTCGGGTCGGCTGCGGCGGTCCCAAGTAGCATCGGGCGCCGTGACCGACACCATGACGTGGACCCAGTCGATCGTCCTCGGGGCGTTGCAGGGCCTCACCGAGTTCCTGCCGATCTCGTCGTCCGGGCATCTCCGGATCGCCTCCGAACTGATGTTCGGCGAGGACGCCGGCGCCTCCTTCACCGCGGTCACGCAGCTCGGCACCGAGGCCGCGGTCCTCGTCTTCTTCGCCCGCGACATCGTCCGCATCATCACCGCGTGGTTCCGCGGGCTCCGCCATGCCGACGAGCGGAACGTCGACTACCGGATCGGCTGGTACGTGATCTTCGCGACCATCCCGATCGGCCTGATCGGCTTCCTGTTCAAGGACGAGATACGCACCACCGGACGCAATCTGTGGCTCGTCGCCATCATGCTGATCGTGTTCGCCGGCGTGTTCTGGCTGGCCGAGCGCTACGGGCAGAAGCAGCGGAACCTCGAACAGCTCACCCTGCGGGACGGCCTCGTGATGGGTGGCGCCCAATGCCTGGCGCTGATCCCGGGGGTGTCGCGCTCCGGTGCGACCGCGAGTGCCGGCCTGTTCCTCGGACTCGAACGCGAAGCCGCCTTCCGCTTCTCGTTCCTGCTGGCCATCCCCGCGGTCACCGCATCCGGCCTGTTCAGCCTCCCGGACGCGTTCAACCCGAGCGGGGAGGGCATGGAGGCCAGCGGGCCCCAGCTGCTCGTCGCGACGCTGGTCGCGTTCATCGTCGGTTATGCCGCGATCGCCTGGCTGCTCAAGTTCGTCAGCGCGCACTCCATGAACTGGTTCGGCGCCTATCGCATCGTGCTGGGCGTCACGCTGATCATCCTGCTGTCGACCGGCGTCGTCTCGGCGACCTGATGCCACGGCCACGGCCGCGGCGCCGGGCGGTCGCGCCGTGCGGTCCCGCCGGGCCGGTGCCTATGGTTGTGGGATGACCGTGATCCTTCTCCGGCACGGCCGTTCGACGGCGAACACCTCAGGGGTGCTCGCCGGTCGCAGCGCCGGCGTCCACCTCGACGACCGCGGGCGCGCCCAGGCCGATGATCTGGTTCGTCGCCTCGGCGACCATCTCGGGTCCATCCGCGCGGTGGCGCGTTCGCCGCTCGATCGGTGCGCCGAGACCGTCCAGCCACTACTGGCGGCGCTGGCCGCAGACGGGCAGGCGCCACCCGAGATCGTCGTGGACGATCTCGCCGAGGTCGACTACGGCGGGTGGACCGGGCGTCCGATCTCGGAATTGTTGACCGAACCGCTGTGGAAGGTCGTGCAGCGGCAGCCGTCGGCCGCGATCTTCCCCGACGGGGAGGGACTCGCCGACGTACAGGCACGGGCCGTACGCGCCATCCGCGAACTGGACCGCGTCCACGGCGGCCCGGACGGTTCCGGGGTGTGGATCGCCTGCTCGCACGGTGACGTGATCAAGTCGATCATCGCCGACGCCATGGGCAGCCACCTCGACGCCTTCCAGCGCATCGTCGTCGAACCGGCGTCGATCAGCGTGATCCGCTACACGCCGTCGCGGCCGTATGTCCATACGGTGAATGCGACCGAGTCGCTGTCCATCCCGAAGCCCCCGCCGGCGCAGGACGGGCAGCGACCGTCCGACGACGCGGTGGTGGGCGGCGACACGGGCGTGGATGTCGCGCCGTCCGCCAACGGTGCCGCGACGATCCCGGCGACATCGGGATAATGAACCAGACGACGAAGGAGGTGTGATGTCTCGAGCAATTCACGTGTTCCGGAGCCCGGACCGCTTCGTGGCGGGCACGATCGGGCAGCCCGGTGACCGCACGTTCTACCTCCAGGCGGTCCACGAGGCCCGCATCATCAGCGTGATGCTGGAGAAGCAGCAGGTCCAGATCCTCGCCGACCGGATCGGTGCCCTGCTCGACGAGATCCACCGGCGCTTCGGCACGCCGATCCCGCCGGAGACCGACCGGGTCGGTGACCTGAGTCCGCTGGTGATGCCGGTCGACGCCGAGTTCCGGGTCGGCACCATGGGTCTCGGCTGGGACGCCGAATCCGAGGCGGTCGTGGTCGAGTTGCTTGCCATCACCGAGGGGGAGTTCGACGAGAGCGTGGTCCTCGACGACACCGACGAGGGCCCGGACGCGGTGCGGGTCTTCCTGACGACCGCGGCGGCCCGTGAGTTCGCCGCCCGTTCGTCGAGGGTGATATCCGCGGGGCGTCAGCCGTGCCCGCTGTGCAGCGAACCGCTCGACCCCGAAGGTCACCTGTGTATCCGGACCAACGGGTACAAACGGGACGCGGAGTTGAGCAAATCCCTCGACTTCATCGACCCTGATGTCTTCAACAGCCTTGCCGCACAGAATGATCCGGGCCTGGCGGCTGATGACGACCCCTTCGGTCAGGCGGGGGACACCCCGCCGTCCGGTGACCCGGACGACCCCGACGAGCCCGGTGACGCCGGCTCTTCCGCACGTGACTGACGAGCCCGCGGTCGACCACGTCCTCCGCGACGGCGAACTCACCATCCTCGGCCGGATCCCGTCGGCCAGCAACGCGACGCTCGTGTGCGATGCGGTGCTCGACGACCGGACCTCGGTGCGCTGTGTGTACAAACCGGTGCGCGGTGAGGTGCCGCTGTGGGACTTCCCCGACGGCACGCTCGCCGGACGGGAAGTGGCGTCGTACCTGATCTCGGAGGCGCTGGGGTGGGACACGATCCCGACCACGGTGCACCGCGACGGGCCGCTCGGGCCCGGGATGGTGCAGCGCTGGGTCGAGACACCCGACAACACCGATCACCCGATCCCGGAGACCGAACCGCGGGTCGACCTGGTCGACCTGTGCCCGGTGGGCGTGGTACCCACCGGCTATCTCGCGGTCCTGCAGGCCTACGACCCGTACGGCGACCCCGTCGTGCTGGTGCACGCCGACGATCCTCGGTTGCAGCGCATGTCGGTGCTCGACGTCATTCTCAACAACGCCGACCGCAAGGGCGGTCACGTCCTGGAAGGTCTGGACGGCACCGTCTACGGGATCGACCACGGCATCTGCCTGCACGAGGAGGACAAGCTGCGCACGGTGCTGTGGGGCTGGGCGGGCGAACCGGTACCCGGGCACCTCGTCGCCGATGTCGCCGAACTGGCGGAGCGTTTGGAGACCGACGGCTCGGCCCTGCGCGCACAGCTCGCCGAACACATCACGCCCGACGAGATCGAGTCGCTCGCGATCCGCGCGATCGTGGTCGCGGAGAGCGCGA
The DNA here is from genome assembly GCF_025143765.1 of Gordonia sp. p3-SID1431. Classification (NCBI taxonomy): domain Bacteria; kingdom Bacillati; phylum Actinomycetota; class Actinomycetes; order Mycobacteriales; family Gordoniaceae; genus Gordonia; species Gordonia sp. p3-SID1431. The sequence continues at coordinate 7,278 of NZ_JAMBDT010000004.1, read as the reverse complement.
CCATGCCGCACCCGCCCGGTCACCGGCCCATCCCGTGGCCGCCGTTCTGAGCGAGTGCGCTCCGTCCCGGACGAGGCCGTGAAGGGCCTGCGCGCGGTGGGCAATACAGTGGACACATGCAGTCGTGGCCCGATCTCGAACTCCCCGCCGTACCGGGCAGTGGACCCGCCCTCCGTCTCTACGACACCGCCGACCGTGCGGTCCGTCCCGTCGCCCCCGGGGCCACCGCGACCATGTACGTGTGCGGCATCACCCCCTACGACGCGACCCACCTGGGGCACGCCGCCACCTATGTGACCTTCGACCAGGTCAACCGGATCCTGCGCGATCAGGGTCACGAGGTCCATTACGTGCAGAACGTCACCGACGTCGACGACCCGCTGTTCGAACGGGCGGACCGGGACGGCGTCGACTGGCGTGATCTCGGGGCGCGGGAGACGCAGCTGTTCCGCGACGACATGACCGCCCTGCGCGTCCTGCCCCCGCGCGATTACATCGGCGCGGTCGAGTCGGTCAACGAGGTCGTCGAGGTCGTCGGCAAGCTGCTGGCCTCCGGGGCCGCCTACACCGTCGACGACGCGCAGTTCCCGGACGTCTATTTCCGCACCGATGCCACCGAACAGTTCGGCTACGAGTCGGGGTACGACCGCGAGACCATGGAGCGGTTCTTCGCCGAGCGCGGCGGCGATCCCGATCGTCCCGGCAAACGCGATCCGCTCGACGCGCTCCTGTGGCGCGCCGAACGTCCGGGCGAGCCGTCGTGGGAGTCGCCGTTCGGTCCGGGCCGGCCGGGCTGGCACATCGAGTGTTCGGCGATCGCGCTGAACCGGCTCGGGATCGAGTTCGACATCCAGGGCGGCGGTAACGATCTCATCTATCCGCACCACGAGTACTCGGCGGCCCACGGGGAGGCCCTCACCGGCTCGCGGCGGTTCGCCCGGCACTACGTGCACACCGGGATGGTCGGGCTCGACGGCGAGAAGATGTCGAAGAGTCGTGGCAATCTCGTGTTCGTGTCGGTCCTGCGTCGCGAGGGCGTGGACCCCGCGGCCATCCGACTCGCACTGCTCGCCGACCACTACCGCGGTGACCGGATGTGGACGGACGCGGTCCTGGACACGGCCGTCGAACGCCTCGGTCGCTGGCGTACGGCGCTCGGCGCCGGCGCCGGACCCGACGCCGAACCGGTCATCGCGCGGCTCCGCCAGCATCTCGCCGACGATCTCGACACCCCCAAAGCGCTTGCCGCAGTGGACGGTTGGTGCGCGGATGTGCGCAACGGAATCGGTTCGTCGACGACGGCGCCCGCCGAACTCGCGGCCGCGGTCGACGCGCTGCTGGGAATTCCGCTGGTCCCCGACGTCCGATAGGCGTTGTCCCCACGCCCGGATGTCCGCGCGCCGACGTCTGGGTAGAGTGCTGACGTGGCGCGCGTGCAAGAGATCCGACCCGAGACCGACGCCGGGGTGTACACCGTCGTCACCCGGACGTCGACCTACCTGCTGGATTTCACCGAGATGACGCTGCTCCGGGCCCCAGGGGTCGGCGGCACCGAGAACGAGGACTGGACGGTCAGCAGGCTCCGACGCGACTCCGAGGACATCCCGCTGCTCGGGGTGAAGTCCTGTCGCCTGGGGGAGTCCGCGCAGTTCTGGGTGCGCGCCGCCGACGATCCCGACGTCCGCACGTGGCGGATCACCACCCCCGTGGTGTCCATCGAGAAGATCGGCTGACGACCCGCCGATTTCGGCCGGACACCTGCTTCAGGGCCCGAACGGTCCCTGACCGCGACGCTTGAGATACCGCTCGAACTCCGCGGCCAGCGCGTCGCCGTCGATCTTCGCCATGACCTCGTCGGTGTCGACCTCGGCGTCCCCGCGCTCCTCGAGCCCGCGCACGTAGTCGGCGATCTCCTCGTCGTCCTCGGTCATCTCGGTGACCGCGCGTTCCCATTCCTCCGCCTGCTCGGGGAGGGTGCCGAGCGGCACCTCGATGTCGAGGACCTCCTCGACCCGGGTCAGCAGCGCCACCGTGGCCTTCGGGTTCGGCGGCGTCGACACGTAGTGGGGGACGGCCGCCCAGAACGAGACGGCCGGCAGACCCGCCTGGACGAAGAGATCCTGCAGCACGCCGGTGATGCCGGTCGGTCCCTCGTAGCGACTCTCCGCGAGGTTGTACCGGGCCGCGGACTCGCTGCTGTAGGCGGCGCCGGTCACCGGCACCGGGCGGGTGTGCGGGGTGTCGGCGAGCAACGCGCCCAGCATCACGGTGGTCTCGACACCGAGCTCCTGCGCGAGGTCGACGATCTCGGCGCAGAACGCCCGCCACCGCATGTTGGGTTCGATGCCGCGGACCAGCACGATGTCGCGGTCGGCGCCCCGCGGGCTGCAGTACGAGATCGACGTCGTCGGCCAGTCGATCCGGCGCGTGACCCCGTCGATCTGATTCACGGTGGGGCGATTGACCTGGAAGTCGTAGTATTCATCGGAGTCGATGTCGGCGAGGGGTCGGGCGTCCCATTCGAGTGCCAGGTGCTCGACAGCGCTGCTGGCGGCGTCCCCGGCGTCGTTCCACCCCTCGAAGGCCGCGAGCAGAATGGGTCTGCGCAGCTGGGGAAGGTTCGACGTCTGCTCAGCGTTCACCGATCCAGCCTACGACCGAACACGCAGAGAGGGCGAACTACGCTGTCAACCATGTCCCCTGACTTCTCCGGAACCGATCCACGCGATTTCGACACGACATTTCTGTCGGCGATGTCGCGGCGGGTACTGATCGGCGACGGGGCGATGGGCACCATGCTGCAGGCCGCGGATCTGACGCTCGACGACTTCCGTGGCCTGGAGGGTTGCAACGAGATCCTCAACGACACCCGGCCCGACGTCCTCGAGGGCATCCACCGTGCGTACTTCGAAGCCGGCGCCGACGCCGTGGAGACCAACACCTTCGGGTGCAACCTGTCGAACCTGGGCGATTACGACATCGCGGACCGGATCCGGGAGCTGTCGTACAAGGGAACGGCGATCGCGCGCGGCGTCGCCGACGAGATGGGTCCCTCGGCCGACGGCACCGACCGTTTCGTCCTGGGCTCGATCGGGCCGGGCACCAAGCTGCCCAGCCTCGGCCACACCACGTATGCGGCCATCCGCGACGCCTACCTGGAATGCGTCATCGGCATGCTCGAGGGCGGCGCCGACGCGATCCTGATCGAGACCTCGCAGGATCTGCTTCAGGTGAAATCGGCAGTCGTGGCCGCCCGCCGTGCGATGGAGCAGGTGGGCCGCAGGATCCCGATCATCTCCCACGTCACGGTCGAGACGACCGGCACGATGCTCCTCGGCTCGGAGATCGGTGCCGCGCTGACAGCGCTGGAGCCGCTCGGTATCGATTTGATCGGCCTGAACTGCGCCACCGGTCCCGCCGAGATGAGCGAGCACCTGCGGTACCTCTCCAAGCACGCGCGCATCCCGGTGTCGGTGATGCCCAATGCCGGTCTGCCGGTCCTCGGTGCCAACGGCGCCGAGTACCCGCTGACGCCCGAGGAACTCGCGCAGGCCATGTCGCAGTTCGTGGGCGAGTTCGGCCTGCAGTTCGTCGGTGGCTGTTGCGGCACGACACCCGAACACATCCGGCAGGTCGCGGACGCGGTGTCCGAGGTGACCCCGGCGACCCGGACCCCGGAACACGAGTCGGAGACGTCGTCGCTGTACTCCGCGGTGCCCTTCGACCAGGACGCCAGCTTCCTGGTGATCGGTGAGCGCACGAACACCAACGGCTCCAAGGCCTTCCGCGAGGCGATGATCGCCGAGGACTACCAGAAGTGCCTCGACATCGCGAAGGACCAGACCCGCGACGGCGCGCACATGCTCGACCTCAACGTCGACTACGTCGGTCGCGACGGCGCCGCCGACATGACGGCCCTCGCCAGCCGGTTCGCCACCTCGTCGACGCTGCCGATCATGCTCGACTCCACCGAGCCGGAGGTCATCCGAGCCGGTCTGGAGTCGCTGGGCGGGCGCTGCGCGGTGAACTCGGTCAACTACGAGGACGGCGACGGACCGGATTCGCGGTTCACCAAGATCATGCAGCTCGTCGTCGAGCACGGGGCGGCGGTCGTCGCGCTCACCATCGACGAGGAGGGGCAGGCGCGTACCGCGGACTGGAAGGTCCGGGTGGCCGAGCGGCTGATCGCCGACATCACCGGCAATTGGGGACTCGCCGAAGAGGACATCATCCTCGACACGCTGACCTTCCCGATCTCGACGGGTCAGGAAGAAGTCCGACGCGACGGCATCGAGACCATCGAGGCCATCCGCCGGCTGCACGAGGCCCACCCCGACGTGCACTTCACGCTGGGCATCTCGAACATCTCCTTCGGGCTCAATCCCGCTGCGCGACAGGTGCTCAACTCGGTCTTCCTGCACGAGTGCGTACAGGCCGGCCTCGACACCGCGATCGTGCACGCGTCGAAGATCCTGCCGATGGCCCGGATCCCGGAGGAGCACCGCGAGGTCGCCCTCGACCTCGTCTACGACCGGCGACGTGAGGGTTACGACCCGCTCCAGAAGCTCATGGAGCTGTTCGAGGGTGTCTCGGCCGCCTCGGCGCGTGAGTCGCGGGCCCAGGAACTGGCGAAGCTGCCGCTGTTCGAGCGCCTGGAGCGCCGGATCGTCGACGGTGAGCGCAACGGTCTGACCGACGACCTCGACGAGGCGATGACTCAGGTCCCGCCGCTGACGATCATCAACGACACGCTGCTGGCCGGGATGAAGACCGTCGGCGAACTCTTCGGTTCGGGCCAGATGCAGCTGCCGTTCGTGCTGCAGTCCGCCGAGGTGATGAAGACCGCGGTGGCGCATCTCGAGCCGCACATGGAGGCCACCGGCGAGGACGGCAAGGGACGCATCGTCCTCGCCACCGTCAAGGGCGATGTACACGACATCGGCAAGAACCTCGTCGACATCATCCTGTCCAACAACGGCTACGAGGTCGTCAACATCGGCATCAAACAGCCGATCGCGACCATCCTCGACGTCGCCGCGGACAAGCGGGCGGACGTCATCGGGATGTCCGGGCTGCTGGTCAAGTCGACCGTGGTGATGAAGGAGAATCTCGAGGAGATCAACTCCCGCGGGCTCGCCGACGAGTACCCGGTGCTGCTGGGCGGCGCCGCACTCACCCGCTCCTACGTCGAAAACGATCTCTCCGAGACCTACGAGGGCGACGTGCACTACGCGCGTGACGCTTTCGAGGGTCTGCGCCTGATGGACGACATCATGGCGACCAAGCGCGGCGGGGGACCCGACCCGGACAGCGACGAGGCGAAGGCCGCGGCGGAGAAGGCCGCCGAACGCAAGGCCCGCCATGAGCGATCGAAGCGCATCGCGGCCAAGCGCAAGGCCGCCGAGGAGCCCGTCGAGGTGCCGGCCCGCTCGGATGTGGCCGCCGACAACGAGATCCCGACCCCGCCGTTCTGGGGGTCGCGGATCGTCAAGGGCGTCCCGATCGCGGACTACATGCAGCTCCTCGACGAGCGCGCGCTGTTCCTGGGTCAGTGGGGACTTCGGGGCGCCCGCGGTGGTGACGGGCCGTCGTATGAGGACCTCGTCGAGACCGAGGGCCGTCCGCGACTGCGGTACTGGATCGATCGCCTGTCGACCGAGAACATCCTGCAGCACGCCGCGGTGGTCTACGGGTACTACCCGGCGGTCAGCGACGGCGACACCGTCCACGTGCTCACCGAGCCGGAACCCGATGCGCCGGTGCGGTTCAGCTTCACGTTCCCGCGTCAGCAGCGGTCGCGGTTCCTGTGCATCGCGGACTTCATCCGGTCCCGCGCCGACGCGAAGGCGGCCGGCAAGGTCGACGTGCTGCCGTTCCAGCTCGTCACCATGGGACAGCCGATCGCCGACTTCGCCAACAAGCTGTTCGCCGACAACGCCTACCGCGACTACCTCGAGGTGCACGGCATCGGCGTGCAGCTGACCGAGGCGCTCGCCGAATACTGGCACCAGCGGGTGCGCAGCGAACTCGCGTTCGGCGACCGCACGATGGCCAGCGAGGACCCGGAGAACGCCCAGGGCTTCTTCGACCTCGAATACCGCGGCGCGCGTTTCTCGTTCGGTTACGGCGCCTGCCCCGACCTCGAGGACCGGGCGAAGATGATGGAGTTGCTCGAGCCAGGGCGGATCGGCGTCGAACTGTCCGAGGAGTTGCAGTTGCATCCCGAGCAGTCGACCGACGCGTTCGTGTTGCACCATCCGGAGGCGAAGTACTTCAACACCTGACGTACTTCGCCACCGGATCGAGGGACGGGGGACAGGCGATGACGGTTCTGGAGCGGTCCGAGGGACCGGTGCGGATCATCGGGATCGACCGGCCGGATCGGCGCAACGCCGTCGACCGGGCGACGGCCGATGCGCTGGCGGATGCCTTCCGGCGGTTCGACGCCGACGACTCGGTGTCGGTCGCGGTGCTCTACGGCGAAGGCGGGACCTTTTGCGCCGGAGCCGATCTCAAGGCCATCTCGGACGGTGACCCGAATCGGGTGGCACCCGACGGTGACGGTCCGATGGGCCCGACGCGGATGACGTTGTCCAAGCCGGTCATCGCGGCGATCTCCGGGCACGCCGTGGCCGGCGGACTGGAGCTGGCGCTGTGGGCGGACCTGCGTGTGGTCGACGACGACGCCGTCTTCGGGGTGTTCTGCCGGCGCTGGGGCGTCCCGCTGATCGACGGTGGGACCGTTCGACTTCCGCGCCTGATCGGCGAGAGCCGGGCCATGGATCTCGTGCTGACCGGCCGGGCGGTACCCGCCGATGAGGCCCTGTCGATCGGGCTCGCCAATCGCGTCGTGCCGTCGGGGACTGCGCTACCGGCCGCGATCGCACTGGCCACCGAGATCGCGGGTTTTCCGCAGACGTGTGTGCGGCAGGACCGGTTGTCGGTCCTCGAGCAGGACGGCCTGAGCGCGGATGCGGCCATCGCCAACGAACTCCGACACGGCATGGTCTCGCTGGCGTCCGACACCCTGGCCGGCGCAAGCAGATTCGCCGGCGGCGCGGGCCGGCACGGGGAGGGCGTGGGCAGTTAGACGATCCGACAAATGCGGAACGTCTCGACGCGCCAAGCTACTCACCAGCCCTGCTCCCGGATCCGAAAGAACGCCCTGCCCCTGCTCCCTGAGGAGCGCCCGGAGCTTGCGGAGGGCGACGGCCGACCAAACCCGCTCCCTGAGGAGCGCCCGGAGCTTGCGGAGGGTGCGTCACGAAGGGTCTTCGC
>NZ_JAMBDT010000039.1:0-42522 GCF_025143765.1 Gordonia sp. p3-SID1431 | reverse complement strand
GACCCTACGCCGCCGCTCTGACGTCTGGGAAACATCTCGCAGCGCGTCGGCGTGTCGGAGACGGTCAGCCCGGGCCAGTCGCACACCCGACCCGCAAGCGAAGGCAGGAACCAGGGCGCCCATCTCCAGCCGCCAAGGGAGACGCAAACACGCCGAATGTGCAGTTATTTGTGTGTTGTGTTTGCCTGATGTGGTTAGCTTGATTGCAATGTCGGAGTATTCGAATGATGGGTTAGCGATGGGAAGTTCGGGGTCCTCTGATCCGGCTGCTCGGTTCGTGCAGCAGGTGGTCGATGACATCGGTGGCGCATTGACGCACCGCGCCCAGCGGCCTCGTCAGAGCGGCACTGATGGTGCCGGAGTTCGTCTGCCATCGTTTGTGCCGGTCAGTCCGGCGATAGCTGCCGTCACCGTGTTGGCCGTCGAAGCTGATCCGCTCGGTGACTGGCTCCTGAACACCGCGGGTGATCTACCTGTGACGGCACAGGTGGTGTCGGTGCTCGACCAGCTGTCGGGATGGCAGGCAGCCGCGGTCACCGCCACCGTGGGGGCGGTCGCAGTAGATGGGCTGCGCTGGTATGCGTTTCGGCATCGTCGCGCGATCACCAACATGGTTGCTTCGACCACCCATCTGACTCCTAAACGGGTACGGGTTCGACATCCAGCGGGTATCACCGCGCCGCGACGAGTGATCGTGTCGTTCACCGACGGGTCGGTCATCAGCGATCGGCGGTACAGCGAACTTGTCGATGCGCTGACCAAGTACGCCAACCGGTACCGCGGCGACTCGCTGGCCCGCCGGTTGCTGCGGGCGCGAGTGTGGGAGATGCAGGTCGAGTGGCAGGCCGGTAGCGCCCGATTGGTGATCACCCGTGACGACCCGGAATCGCAGACCGCAGGGATGAGCCCGATCGTGCAGCGGCTGACCGAAATTCTCGACGAGAAGTTCCCGCTTCCCGAGGCCCGGATCACCCATATCGACCGCGACGAGAGCGGGACCGAGATCGGGTTCACGATCTCCTACAAGACCACCCTGTCAGCGGCCTTCCCGGGATTGCAGCAGAAGCTGCGAGAGTCGCTGGTCGCCAGTCTGCCCCGGCACGTCACCGAGGACGGGGCGTGGAACTGGTTCGTGGCGGTCATCCCCGAGGAGAACCAGCTCACCATCCGGCTGGCCAAGCCTCTGCCCAGCGGCGTGCGGCACCTGCCGCTGAGTATCAGCGACTACCGGGAGATGAACGACAAGCAGCTCTACGACATCCCGTATGCCACCGCGGCTGACGGGGTGCTGGCGACCTGGAACATCCACAAGTCCTCGTCTCGCGGTCACGTGCTCGCGGCAGGGCGAACCGGTGGCGGTAAGACCTCGCTGATCCGGACCCTGATCACCGAAGCGATCGCGCGTGGAGTGCCGGTGGCCGGCGCGGTGGATGTGAAGATGCTCGAACTCGATGGCTTCGATCAGTACCCGGGTGTGGCGTCGGTGATCTATCACGTCCGCCAGATCGTCGAGTTCATCAACGCCGTGCACGCGGAGATGGTGGCACGCCGGGAGTTTCTGCACCGTCTGCGTATCCCTGACGAGAACCTGCCGCCGTTCATCGTCGTGCTCGATGAGTTCTTCGTGATGAGTGCGTTCCTGCGGCGCGCGGCGGCCTACAAGGGCGACAAAGACGACCCTGACGACGAGCAGGCCGTGTTGGCGCGGTTCGTCAAGAACTCCAACCCGCTGGGCAAGATCGGTGAGATTCTCGCGCTCATCCGAAGCTTGCAGGGCCGCATCATCCTGGGAGTGCAACGCCCTGACGCCACCAACTTCGGTGAAGACGCGACCTCGGTGCGCGACAACTTCGGCACCCGCATCTCGCTGTCGAGCCTGTCGCAGCAGGGCGCGGAAATGATGTGGGGTGATGCCCACGTGGGACGCGACGTCGACGCCAGTGTGCCCGGGCGCGCCACCGTCGCCGACGCCGAAGGCCGGCCGATGCACGCACAGGTGCACTGGACACCCAACCCCGACATGCACCCCAACCGGTGGAACCGCCTGGACTCCGAGGACCAGGAGATCGTGACCGCACTGCGCGAGGCCGCCATCGCAGGAGCCCAGTTGCAGAACTTCGTGCCCGAAGTGCGTGAGCACCTACAGAAGGTCGGCGGGTTGATCCGCACTCCCGGCGATGGGCCGATCATGGCGTGCTTCTCCTCAGAGATGCGCACCTTCCTCACCGAGCAGCGCGAGGCAACCCCCGAACCGCCGGCACCGATCGCCGGCCTCGACCCGACCACCGCCGGAGACGACGGCGTCTACGCCGCCGACCTGATCGAGGGCATGCGGGTGCACGTCGACGACGACGGAACCGTAGCCACAGTCGTCGCGGTTACCCGGGTCGGCAAGAAGCTCGTGCGCGCGAAGCTGCGCGACGACGCCAATCCGCGCGTCACCCTCAACGCCGAGTTCGCACCCGACGAAGTCGTCCTCACCGCCGAGCCGGGCGAGGCCGACGCCATCGATCTCGACAAAACCAGTTCTGTCGCTTAACCCACCACCGAAGAGAGGACACCTCTGTCATGGGCATCCTGCGTTCCATCCTCACCCCCGCTCCCGACGAAGTGGCTGCCGTGCGCACCGCGCTCGACGCCAAAGCCACCAGCGAGCCTGTCGTGCGGGAACAGCGCGCCACCCTGTCCAAGCCGGTCCCGACCTGGGCCGCGCGTATCGACGACAAGACCGAGATCTCTCACGCCAGCCTCGACGAACTCGAGGCCGCGATCACCGAACGGTTGCAGCTGCTGGAGACCTACCCCGCCGGACCGCGGCGAGACAAGGCCATCGAGCGGCATCGCCAAGCCGCCGCGCAGATCGACGCGTGGCGCCAAGAGCTACCCGCCGACGTCGGCACCGAGACCCCCGGGGACACCAGCGACCACGGCGTCAATCACCACGAGCACGCCCTGTCGGCCATCTGATCGGCCCCGCCCGACTGACCCCTCGACCTTGATCTGAGGTTTCTCCGATGAGTGCATCCACTGTCGACAACGCAGTGGTGGTCACAATCACCTCGGCCACCACCGCCACCACTGACGGCATCGAGTTCAGCGCTATCAGCGGCGCCGAGCTCCAGGAACAGATCCTCGACTACGCCCACCACCTCGCGGCGAGCGACGATCAGCCGGTCCTGCTCGAGCTACGCAATCCTGCAACCGGGCGCGGCGATGTCATCGAGATGACGCCCGACGGCACATGGCACCCCGCCCACGCCGCCCCAGAACCCGAGCATCCCGAGGCCGCTCCGATGGAGCCCAGCGCTCCCCCGCCGGTCGAGATGCACGAGCACCCAATCGCTGACGATGGCGGGCACACCGGCGGCCAGATCGTCGCACCTGCCGCTGCGCCGGACGTGCCCCCTGTTGTCGATGAGCAGCTGGCCCAGCCTGCCGCTGATGAGGCCGCGAGCCAGCCCGGCACTGTTGAGGCAGTCGAGCAGGACAGTCCCTGGCGCGGGGTCACCCCCGGTCACGTCAGCCCGAACGCGCGACCCCGCTCGACACCGACCGCCGAACGTCGCAGTCGAGGGCCCCACGTGCCACCACCAGCTGGTGGTCGTCTGCGTACCGTCTGGCGGCGCCACCGCACGCCGCTGCTGGTGATTGGTCTGATCACCCTGGTCGCCCTGGTCGGTATCGGGGTCGGCGCCGGGCGGCTCATCGGCGCTGCCGGCGGCGACGCCACACCTCTCGACCCGGCCACCGCGCTAGCTCCACCCGTCGCCACCGCCGACCCGACCTCTGATGAAGTCGAATGTCCCTCTCGCACAACTGGCGCGCTCACTACCGGCCGTGACCCGGGGAACCAGACGAGTGGGCCGAACGCGATCAAAGCGTTCAACTACGGCTACTACAAGTGGCGCAGCGGAAACGCTGCTCGCGCGGTGGTGTCGTCGAACGCCAAGGTCGGCACCGCCATCACGTTGCAGAGCTACATCGACGTGCTCGACCCCAATATGCGCTACTGCCTTGCCATCACCGAAAAGCGCACAGGTCCCCGCAACACCACCGTGTACGAGGTCGTACACACCATCATCCCGGCGGCCGGCGGTGAGCGTCAGACGTTCCGCCAGGACGTCACCACCACTGTGATCGGCGGCAAGCACTGGGTCTCCGAGATCGACGACAAGTAGAAGTTCCCCGACTTCGGTCCTCAACCGATTCTCCTCACTCCCACGACACCATTCATCACCACCGAAAGGCGCTTCTGACATGTACATCACCTCGCCGGTTCCCACCGGACGTCCGGGCGGCGACGCATTGACACCTCCTCGGGCCGTGCGACGAGGGCGGGCTGCTGTCTCCCCGCCGTCGCCGGCACTCATGCGTAAGGTCATCGCGGCGGTCCTTGTCGGCGGCACGATGACCGGAGCGGTACTCACGACTTCCCCTGCGTGGGCCATCAAGCAGGGCGGAGCCGACCCCGACAGCTCGACCAGCCAAGGTCCGAGCCAAGGTGGCGCTGATCCAGGCCAGCCCGATCCAGGCAGCGACAGCACCCCTCCGCCACAGGCGCCGCCGCCGGCCTACAACCCGGGGCCGGGTGTGATCCCTGCACCGCCGCAGGAAGCGCCGTATCAGCCCTACGTCGAGCCGCAGGTCTACAACGAGCCGACCTATGACCAGGCCTACAACCCCGCTCCGCCGCGGGCCTACACCCTGCCGCGCCCGGTCGCCCCGGTCCGCCCGATCGCCCCACCGCCGAAGACGCTGCGTGTCGGCAACTTCGTCATCGAGGAAGACCAGCTCAAGCGTGACGCGCCGTGGCTGACCGACGGTCAGCGCAACTCGATCAACGCCTGGTCGGCCTACGGCGAAGCCAAGATCGCCCAGGGCCTCATCAGTGTGGGTGTGCCCGAAGACGAAGCCTCCCGCCAGGCCGCGTCCACCATCATCGGTGTCGCGCTCGGCGGCACCGCCGGTGCGGCGGCCGCGGGTATCCCGGCCGCGGTCGTCGGCGGCATCGCTGGGTCGCTGATCGGTCTCGGTGTGGGTGCCGCAGTCGGCTCGTTCCCCGCGCCGGGGCCCCAGACCCCGGGTGCGGCGGCCGCGGGCGCAGCCATCGGCGCTGCCGCCGGCGCGGCAGCCCTGGGCATCCCCGCTGCGGTCCTAGGTGGTGTGGCTGGTGGTGTCGCCGGCGGCGCGATCGCACACGCCCTGGGTGCCGGTGACCCCGGCGCCCGTCCGGACCGCCCCCGGCTCCCGGGCGAGCCCGAACCGGTGCGTCCGCAGCCGCGCAAGCCGCAGCAGCAGGTCGTGATCGACAACCCCGGCGCCAACCAGTACGAGGTGCACCTGCCCGCCGACCAGGCCGCCAAAGCCGGTCTGCCGGCCGTGCACTACCAGGTCAACATGCGCGGAGATGTCAACGCGCAGGTCAACGTCGGTGGTCGCAATCTGGAAGCCAACTGGAGCGGTGAGCAGGCCCGCGCCCCGTATGCCGCGCTCGGTGCGGCGAAGGACCAGGCCGAAAAGACGGTCAACCAGTGGACCCGCCAGGCCAGCGTCCAGCTCAAGCAGGTCGTGCCCGGCATCGACGTCGACTGGCCCCAGGAGAAGAAGCAGCCGGCCAATCCCGGCCCCAGACACGCCCGCCGGTAACGAGGGGTGCGGGCGCAGCATGCCGGGACGGGCCACTCATGGTGGCCTGTCCCGGCATCTATCCCCGTTCACCGTCCTTCCCGCGTGCACCCACAGGAGGCCTGACGTGTTCACCCACAGCCTGACGACCTACCAGGACCGGCGCCTGGGGATGCAGTACCGGGCAACGGTCTACCTCGACGGTCAGTGGTGGATGGAGTGGACCGGCGGCCTCGACTACGTCACCGACCATCTCGCCGCCGCGGTCCGCGATCCTGCGCCAGCTCGCGAGAACCGCGATTTCTGATCACTTTGACTCGATTGAAAGGACCGCTCCGACAATGATCACCGGCCACACTTCAACATTCCGTACCCAAACATTGCTGACGGCCGTGCTGTTACTGAGCGTGCTGGCCACTGCACTGGCCATCGGGGCGGGTGCCGCGACCGCCCGCCCGACCGAAGCGCCGCGGCTGTCGGCCTACGGTGATGAGATCTGGACCTTCGGCAACCACGCGAACTGCCGCGGCACGATCCACGTCAGCGCCAAGACCGATCCCCGCCAGCCCGGGAAGCTGTTCGTCACCTACCGCCCCGGACGATTCACCGGCGACGGCCCAGGCTGGGCCCGCAACCCGGTCTGCACCACCCGTGTCTTCGCCAACTGGACCATTCCCGCCCGCTACCACTGGAGCGCACCGGTCAGCGCCGGCCCCCGCGGCGGCAAGGCAGTCACGCAGGTCCTGCGCACCGGAGCAGGGCTGCACGGCATCGGTTTCGCCACCCCCGCGGTCCCGCAGAAGCCCGTCCAGTACACGCTGTTCGTCTCGTAGTACACATCAACGGACACAACAGGTTCGGCCGGAGAAAGCACCGTACCCATGATCAGGTTTCTCAGAACCTCGTTCAGCGTGGGCGAAGATCAGTGCGGGCGCCGCGGCCGAGCCTGTTGTGGATCCAGTAGTCGACCGTCTCAGCCTTCCAGCCCCGGTTTCGTCCGACCAGCGCGTCAGGGTCGGGCAGGAGTCCTTTGCGCAAGTAACTCTTCATGGTCGCCACGGACAGCCCTGCGCGATCGGCAAATTCCGACAGCGACAGGTAGCGGTGCACGTCTAGGAACAATACCTCCTTTAGGCTACACATTGACCCCTAAAGGGGGTATTGTTCGGCTGCGGGTCAACGGAAGGGAATGACGATGAAGGCCTTGGTTCTTACCGATCGCGGTGACGCCGAGTACGTCGAGCTGCCCACCTCTGATCCGGAGCAGGCGTTGCGGGAAGTCGTTGGCGGGCCGCTCAATCCACTGCCGCTGACCCACCTCGCGGATCACCTGGACCTGTGGACACTGTTCGAACCCCTATCCACGGTGACTGTCGGTGGGATCGGTTACAACGATGTGGCCTCCCAGATCGCCACAGCCGGAGTCGGCACACCGCGGGCGGTGATCGGTACCGCGGTTCTCACCGCGCACACCGACTCGGGCATCCTCGCCGCGCTCTCCCCGCACGACTGCGCCGCCCTGGACCGCATCATCGCCGAGATCTACACCGGCTACCGCACCGCCGGATAACCCCCACCTCGAGGACGAGCTGATGAGCATTCACTCCGCACACCCCGCCGGCGACCCGGCCACCTGGACGGTGGCCCAGCTCGCCGAGCACCCTGCCGTGCGCACCACCTTCACCGTCATCGGGCATTTGAACCCGCGGGTGTTCGAGTCGATCGAGTTCTCCCTGGCCTGCGACGAGATCGCCGCCGTCAATCAGATCCCCGCGCCCTGCGGGCTTTTCGCCGCGGCGATCCGCCACCTGGCGGCCACCGCCGCGCGAGAGGTCGATTCCCGCGAGTCCGATGTCGACGCGCACCCCAGCGAAGACGATTTCGAGTACGTGCCGACCGCACGGGCCGAGCTGCGCATGCTCATCGCCCAACACCAGCGGCGCGTCCTGGCATCCAATCGCGACGTCGACGCCGAACAGCGCACCGTGCACGCCGCGGTCGCCCGCCACCTCAACTACTGCGATCCCCGCAACTACGGCGGCGTCGACGGGCTGCCCGACGTCGAGGTCCGCGACCTCATCGCCGCCTCGATCAACCAGCAGATCCGCGCCACCGCCCACCCCGCGATCCGTGGGCACCTGTACGGCGCGCGCCTGCTGCTGACCGGCGCCGTCGCGCCCACACTCGTCGTCCTCGACCCGCAGGAGGCCGTGCAGTGACCACTCCGACCGGTGACTCCTAGGGAGGACACCATGAGCATGACCCTGACCGCCACTGCGCCTACCCAACTGGGCGTCGATTGTGACTGTGACTGCCACCGCGAGGACCGACACTGTGAACGCTGTTGCCTCGACCCCGACGCCGGGTTCTGCGAGGACTGCGCCTACTACCTTGAGCTGAGCCGCCACAGCCGCACGGTGCGGGGGCGGTGATCGACGGTGACCCAGTTGAGCCTGAACCTGCGCGCCCACGACTTACCGCCACGCTGGGACGGTGACCCGGTCGACTGGTCACCCTGGCAACCGATGCCCGCGGTGACCCTCTGTCCGCCACCACGCACACAGGGATGCGGCAATTGTGGTTCGGCGACCAGGCCGTTCACCTGCTACGGCACCCGCACCATCGCCTACGGCCCCAACGTCATCCCCATCGGCCGGGGCCGTCTGCGCGACCGCCACATTCACGCCCGGCTGGTCGTGCACCGCTGCCCGGACTGCCTCCACGACACCGTCTTCGACCCCCGCACCGGCCAATGGTGGGACCTCGACGACAGCGACTACCAAGACGCCGGCTCCTGGGAACCGACCACAGGCCCCGGCACCCACCACGAGGAGTGACTTAACCATGCCCGGTGCCTACTGCCGCTACTGCGACCACCGATGCTTCGTCGACCGTGTCCTGCCCGACACCGGTCGACGTCTGCACATGGCCACCTGCCCGGCCGGGAAAGCCTATGACCGCAGCGTGTCTGGCTTCGACGCCGACACCGCGATCAATCCGGCGGCGATCAGTGACGACGATCCGCAGGCGGCGGCCACCGCCTCCCGACCGGCAGCCGTCAGGAGTGCTCGGTGACTGCCAGGCTGTCAGCCGATGAGCGAGACCTGCTGCGCGAGTGGGTCCACGTCATCGCCCCGGTCATCGCCAACCCGGGCGAGGAGTGCCGTCGTCTACGCGAGTCGCGCAGAAGCGGGGGAGGGTTCGGCCGCAACTACGAGGTGACCGGTCAACGGTTCACCGGCACCTGGGCGCACTACGAGGTGACCGACCGATTCACCACCGGCCTCCACGCCGGACAACCCTCACGCCTTCGGTTCGAACCACCACACCGCGAAGTGTCGATCACCCTGACGCGCCTGCGCCGGTGGGCCGACGCACTGCCCGCCGAGCTGCGTGAGCGCGCACAACATGCCTGGGCCACCCGCAGCCGCAACCTGACCGCCCTCACCTCGATCGCGCTGGAAGCCATCGACCTGCACGCTCAGACCGAACTCGAGGACGCCCGCGGCGAATGGTTCACTACCCTGCCCTGCACCCAACCGCCGGCACTCTCACCGCACTGCGCTGACGCCGGTCACGTGGGCTGCTGGCATGGCCACGCTCGGCCGAGCTACGTCAGCGTGCGTCACGCCGCCGCGCGCCGCCAGCACGGCCCCCGCGGATACGTCGCCACCTTCCGGCCAGGGTGGTCGCGCTACACCGAGACCACCTCGGCTCGCATCGTTGTTCCCGCTGACCACTACACGTGCGAATGCAGTTGCCACACCGACGGATACGCCGGACAACAGCTCGACCTTTTCGTTGAGATGCGTTGACGTAAGCCAACCTCACACTCGCTGCCGCATCTGACGTCGGTGGCGCTGCTCACTCCTTCAACAAGCTCATTGCACAGTTTCGGAACGGTGATGCACTGCGCATCGGGACGTGTCTTATATCGTTCGCATATGTCCACTGGCGGTTTGGAAGACTTTGAGCCGGCACGACTGAAGCTGCTCCGCGAACGGTCGGGATTGACCCGCGCTGATATCGCTGTGCGGTGCCAAGTGACGCTCGGCACCGCCCGTAGTTGGGAGGTCGGCCGCAGCGTGCCCTCCGAGGTCAATGCGCTGCGTCTAGCTGAGGCTCTCAGCATTCATCCCGCTGACCTGACGAACACCCCACGTAACCAGCCCACGCTGCGCCAGCTGCGGCAATGGCGGGGCCTGCGGGGCGAGGATGCCGCCAACAACGCCGGAATCGGCACCACCCCGTTGTACAACGCTGAAACCTACATCTCCCCCATTCCCGAACACATCCGCTCAGCGCTCGCCGAAGCGTATGGCGTCACGGAGAACCAGATCACCGCGGCGTGGAAGCGCGGACGCAAGCTACGGTTCGGCGACGTCGAGTGAGGCGCGCTGGTTCGGGGAACGGCGACGTCGTCGCCGTGGAACGATCCTGTTGTTGCACCATAGAGGCATGACTTCTTCGTCGATCCCTGTCTCCGAGTACACAGCCGGGGGCCACGTCACTCCTGATCAGAACCCGTTAGTGCGTCAGATAGCTGGCGGCCGGATCATCAAAATGTCGGTGGGCGGCGCAGACAACAACGTGTACCTGCTGCAATGCGCAGCTACGGGAAAGGCGTTGCTGATTGATGCCGCCAATGACGCCGAGCGAATCGTCGAGCTGGTACGCCAGGAGTGTCCCGCCGGACTGGAGCTTGTAGCAACCACTCATGAGCACATCGACCACTGGTGGGCGTTGCCGGACGTCGTCAAAGCGCTCTCCTGTGCGACGGCTGCGTCGAGAGCTGCGGCCTCCGAGCTGCCGGTCACTCCCGATCGCACAGTTGCCTCAGGTGACACCATACGAATTGGCGAGTTGCCCCCTGTAACAGTGATCGAGGCGCGCGGTCATACGCCCGGCTCCATCATCTTGGCTTTCACCGACGCGTCGGGGCAGAGTCACCTCTTCACCGGCGATTCGTTGTTCCCTGGGGGCCTCGGTAAGACCGCCGACGCTGCGGCTTTCGCGAGTCTCTTTGCCGACGTCACCACGCAGGTATTCGATCGATATCCCGACAACGCGATTGTCTACCCCGGCCATGGTGACGACACCACTCTTGGTGACGAGCGACCTCACCTCGAGGACTGGCGGTCCCGAGGATGGTGAACGCTGCGGGGTCGGCCGCTGGTGACTGGACAGAGGGCATCAGCGCAACGGCAGTGTTGACCGCCAAGATGCGCGCCCTGGAGCTCGAGTCCGAGAATCCACTCGTAACTGATCTCGCCGCGGCGCACCTGGTGGCCGCGTCAGGTCTTGAGATGGGCGCAGTAAGCCTCTCTGAAATGACTGGTCAACGGCTCTTTGAGTCGAACGTCGTGCGTACTTGGTGGCTCGATGAACAGATCGGGAGCGTGTTGTACAGCGCCGTCCAGCCTCGTCAGGTGGTCATCTTGGCTGCTGGTCTCGACAGTCGTGTGACTCGACTTTCATTCCCCGCGGGCACCACAGTCTTCGAGATCGATCTCCCACAGATTTCCATGTTCAAATCGACGGTCTTCGCCGAGGAACCATCGATCGAGCTTGCCGCGACCTGGCGGCAGGTCACCGCTTCAATCACTGAACCCGGCTGGTCTGACCAACTTGTCAAGGCCGGCTTCGATCGAGCGGAACCGACGATCTGGGTAGCTGAGGGCATTCTGTTCTACCTCAGCGATGCCGAGACTTCCTCGGTCCTCTCTACCGTCAGCGGATTGAGCGCGTCGGGCAGCACACTCTTGGTGGCCCACTTCGGGCCAGGATCGAGATCAGATGCACAGACCCGCGAGATGAACTCAACAGCAACACAATCGGGGTATGGCTTTCAATCCGTCGTCGAAGACCCAGCGAGCTGGCTTGGCGACTACGGATGGACAACCGACGCTACGACCATCGCGCGAGTAGCTGAGAGTTTGGGCCGCAGCATCGATTACGGAGAGCCGGAGCGCGCTGGCGCTGAGGTCACCTGGCTCATCCGAGCCGACCGGTGAGGTCTACTCACACCCGCGTGGCGTCAGCGATGTCGCTCAGTTCCACCTGCAAGTTGTAAGCCGTCAGAGGGTCTTTGGCTGCTCTCCAGAGGTGAAGTCGGTTGCTACTCGGGATCGCGACCCCGGGAAGGGCGAATTGTGGATTTGAGTGTCGCGCGCGCTCCCACTGCGCAGCCGAGCGACGCAGTGTGCGATACCGGCGATACCGGCGTGGAAGTTGGTTCACCGGATAAACCAGCAAGGTCGCTCCAGCCGACACGACGATGAGAAGTACCAAGGCGAGTGATATCGATGGTGCGTGATCGAGGTACCAGTTGCGGGTGTTGCCATCGGAGGCGTTCTCGACGATGAGATTGAGCATCTTGTTGCCGATGTAGAGGGCTGCCGAAGCTGCGGTGGCGGCCCAACCGAGCAGTGTGAGGCCGAACGGGCCTGTCAGCGGAACGATGGTCAAGGCATTGAGGGCCAGAACCAGGTTGACGACCGCTGCTGTGGCGATGACACCGAGGAAGATGCTCCAGTACGCCCAGGTCGACATGGACCACGGTTGGGGAATGCCGTCGGTGATGTAGGAAGTCGGCCCGCTTCGTGGAATCGGTGACCACAAGAACGTGGCCACCATCGCGACGATAATTGCCAACTCCGCCAGCAACCCGCGTCGCCAGGACGGCTGGTAGCCGGTGAGGCTGAGCATGAACACCACGGCCGGCACAGACACCAAGGCTCCCAACGTCATACCCACCAGGGTCATGAGATTGTGCTGCCCAGTGAGGGCATAGAGCACCGTTTCGCCGAAGCTGTCGGCGATTTCGGGTGTGCGAGCAAGCTTCGCAAGGGCGATGAGCGCAGCCACCTGGGTGAATGCCCACCAGCTTGGCGAAGCGTTCGGCGGGACATTGCACATGCGGTAGAGGACCAGCAGCAGCAGAGAACCGCACAACGCGATCGTGACGACGAGTGCCATCGTCTACTGCCAGCCGAAGACCCGGGAGGCCTGAACAAGCATCCTGCGTTGGGTGGGCGTGGCGTGGTCAGGGACAAGCACGTCCCGGTATTGATCCGCTTTGGAGATGAGCAGCCGGGCAAACCATTCAGCCTGTTGCTCGAACGGGTGCTCGTAGTTGCATCTGGCCAGCGGTGAGCACTGCATTGATGCGACGTGCAATTTGAGGACTTCCCTGGGGACGCGCGGAAAGATCTCTTTGAGATAGTCGGCACGCTCGTCGTCGGTCAGGGTATGAGCCAGCAGGATGTGCCCCAGCTCGTGCGAAATTGAGATCTCGCGCTGGACGTCGGTCAGCTGGTCGCGGATATAGACATAGTCGGCGTGAGGCTTCGGGAACCAGGCGGCCGAACAGTGCTTGGCCAGATCATCAGGCAGGCGGCGCAGAGCGATCGGCCTCCCTCGGCTCAGAGAGACCTTCGCTACCAGCGACTCGATGGTCCAGGGACGGAAGAACGGCAGCGATTCGACAACGTCGTACGCGGCGCGGTAATTGGGATCGTCACGAAGCGAGGTCACCAAGACTGTCCATCGCCTCCGGAGATAGTGGCTTGCTAGAAGCTCTCAGCGCGACGAGTCCTGTCTCATTCGCCGCAAGACTCCACACGGTCCTTGCCTGGAGTGCAATTGGTCCGTACTTCTCGACATCGTCAGAGATCATGATGTCCACCGAGTCGGGTTCGCCCCACCCCAGGACTTCGGCGAGAGCTTGTCGATGCACCTCGCTCGGGGTTTGTCGTCCGTCGAGCCACGACTGGACGGTTCTGGGGGCCATAGCCTCGCCAAGGTGCTCGCCTAGCCGATTGGCCAAGACCTTGGCGGAATCATCTGCCAAGGTCTTGTTCGCCACCGCTAGCTGGATCAAGAGGTGCAGCCGGTCGGCAAAGCTCATCGGTGCGTTCACAGGGGATCACTCCTCGAGGAATGTCGTTAGTTCGTCGTGCGGAGCATTATATCTTTGCGTTTTGCAGCCAATCGGGCCTCGAAACTCGGCACGAGGTGGTGCGCATCGCTTGGCAAAACGAGCCCTGCCAGCCAGCGTCGATACAGCTGCTCGATTCGCGTGCCGTGGTCTTCGGCTAGCGGGGCGGTCAGGTGAGGCCGGAAGGTCACTCCGATCGCTGGCGGTATCTCTGAGCCTGGGCCGCCCACGCGTTCGAGCACCTCGGTGACGTAGACCGCGGTCAGTCGCTGAACAGCGTGGCGGAGGCCGGAGCTGAATTCGGATTCGGGCTGTTCAGAGAGCAGACGATCAGCTGCGCGTACCACGTCGTGAATAAGGTCGACTGGCATCGCTACGGTCGCGAACGACAGGCTGTTCTCCAGGCTCGGCCGGGACACCTCTTCGCGCCGCGCCGCCGAGGTACCAGCATGGAGGGTGCTCGCCGCTGTTCCTTCCGGCCACCGCAGACCTTTGTCGATCTTCTGAAGGGTCGTGGGGCGGGGCGGCGCGGTATCAGGCGTAGGGGCCTCGATACGCGCCAAGGTGGTATCGGCCGGCCCGCCGTTTTCGTGCACCTGTAGACGCGTCAAGCCCAACGTGCGTCGGCGTTCACTCACCGCACTCGCCAGTCTCTGCAATTCCTGTGGCACCTGTGGCCCATCCGCCATAAGTGGAACCGTATCGGATTGACCTAACCACTGTGTGGCCCCCACAGGCGGAAGCGTGTCATGAAAACGAGGATGAAGCCTCATAAGCCACGTAAGATCCACATTTTCCATAGTTTTGTAGTGTATATGACCCACGCTGGGCCGTGCGTGTAACGGTTGTGCACTGAGAAAAAGTGCCTTAGTGTGATGCTCGCATGGACCAGAGTTGCTGACTACTGGACACTAGGGCGACACAAGTGGGTGATAAGGGCACGAAACTCCAGGCACGTCCGCCCAGTCAGGCAATTTAGACGCCACGCAGAAAACTTTTTCACGTCGCACTCGAAGCGACACCACCAGATCGATCCATCACACGCCTTGGGGGCCACTCACATGACCCAACACAGATTCGACAGCGCTACTGCATCGTTAGCCGTGCTCTCGGTTGCAGCGCCAGCACCACAGCCAGGGACGCTTGACTGGCCTACTCCACTCACCGTGGCAGAGTTCCCGCACATGGTTCTGGCGGTAGCTGGGACTGTGCACACTCCTCGGGGCCAGGAGCTGTCCGCTGACAGCGCGTTCGCCACGGGAGTGGCATTGCTCGCTGCGGCTTGGTGGGCAGGGTTCCGCAGCGCCAGTCAACTCACCGAGGCCGAGCAGGCTGATGTGGTGGTTCTGCCGGCACCGGCAACACCCGCTTGGGGAGACCCCGGATATCTCTACTTCTTCTTTCCCGGCAGCTACGTTGCCGTCCGACCCGAGACGGGCACCGTAATTGTCGGAGACGGCACCACGTTGACCGCACCCCTGGCGTGGGCCGAAGGCGCGGCGACAGTGGCGGCTGCACGCTTCGTCGCCAACTCTGATGAGGCGGTAGTGGCGTGAACGCCGATCACCGCCGCGTCGGCGGCTGGGCAGACCTCGCAGCGGAGATTCTCGATACCGATCCCTCGCCGCGTGACTGGATTGGCGATGCTATCTGCGCGCAGACCGATCCCGATATCTTCTTCCCCAACAAAGGACAGTCGACTGCCGCTGCCACCCTGGTGTGCCAGGCATGTCCAGTCAAGACCGCCTGCGCGCAGTGGGCCGCGGATGCTGGTGAGCGATACGGCGTATGGGGCGGTATCAACACCCGCGCCCGTGATTCCGTCATCGTGGCCGGGGCGAAGGCGAGCTGATGATCAGCAAACAGCCGACACCATGCGCCCGACAACCCGAGCAGTGGGACCTCGACGTTCTCATCCACTCCCCCGCATCAGCCCATCAGTCCCTGGTGGCATGCCTGCGTTGCCCGGCCCTACAGCCATGCCGTCAAGACCTCGCAGACAGCGGTGTCGCGCCCCGCGGACTGATCTGGGCAGCTGACGCCTACGGCGACGACGGCGAACGTATCCCTGTCCACGCACTCCTGGCGTATCTGCGGCGACGCCCGCCCAGACGCGAGAGCGCACCATCTGGCAAGCCAACCCCAGGAGCCGCCGCATGACTCGCCCATCGCCCGTGCCGAGGTTGGCAACCCGTGGCGCGCCTCCATCGTCGAAGGTCACGAACGTGAAACGATCACGCTTGGACCCATGTCTACACCTAGCGAGGAGGCCTCTGTCATGTAGCCGACAGCACGCGAATGTCTTGCGTAGCAGTCGTTTTGCCCGTAGCGGGGCGGAATGGGAGCCGCCGTAGGACACCAGCGAGCGAATAACTACACAGCGATGGAGACACCGGTCCCCCCGAAGGGGAGTACACGGATTTTCGAGTGGGGAGCGAAGTTAGCCGCTTCGCTTCACCCCGAGAACTGGTTCGGAATCTAGTTAGCGCTAGACCCCGGGAGCCTCCCTAAAAGGAAGGAATTGCCGCCTCAGGCACTTCTGATGGTAAAGCACACCCTCGGCACGGGCAACCACCGTTGCCGTGTCGCCTCTTTCACATCTCCCGCGCAGACATCACCGCTGGTCACAACGCTCGTTGGAGCGTTGGGTGAGGTCTGTGTGGGAACGCCCCGACCACCTATCCGGTGACTGTCGGGGCGAACGCCCCTACCAGCGTTGTCTTCGATACCCCGCACATAGCCGTATCAGCGTTCGCGGCGACGTGTGGGAGTAACCGTTCAGCTCGATTGGACGGGGGCGCACACACCACACCAGCGGCGCTCACGCGTGCGCGTCAGGCAGCTGTGTCGATGCTGGCGCGTTGCCACACGCTGAGCCTGACCCAGCTGATCGCGGCCGTCGACGCACCACCGCCGGCGACTGTGATCGACGCCGTGCTCGAGCTGGTGGAGACCGGTGTCGCCGATCTGTATCGCCACCGGGTCGATGGCCACCTCGTGGTGGGAACACTCGCGACCACAGTCACAGGTGCCCGGCGATGACCGCCACCCTGCCCGCGCAGGCTGTCGCCAGCACTGATGGGTCGGCACCGTCTCGTAGTCCGGAACATGCTGAGCCACAACGGTTGTTGCCGTCGGCGTGGGCGGCGTATTGCCGGTTGCTGACCGTCGACGGTGCTGCGGTGCGGGTGCTCGACCGCTCTGCGGTGGACAACGAACCGGTCCCGGTCGCTGCCGGGTCGCTGGAGGATATGTACGCCGTCCTCGACGGCCGCGCCGAGACCGCGGCGCTGGTCGCTCCGTTGCGACCGGATCTGGTGGTGGTCGACCTCGACGGCTGCGCCGAACAGATCCTGCCGCCGTTGCGCGACGCCGCCGATATCGCCGGCGGGGTCCTGGTCTATCGAGCCGCGTCTGGGTCCGCCGACTCCTGCCATGCGGCGTGGGCGTTTCCCACCAGCCACGGATGGACGGCATTCACCGAGGCGATCGTCGCAGTGCGGTCGTGGGCCGGGCTGGATACACGGGCAGTCGATGTGATCGCTGGCGGTCGCGGTGTACGCCTCCCTGGCTCAGCGTCATTGAAAGCCGCTGGCGGGCGGTGCGTCCCACTCTCCCTCGACGACGACGCACTCCACGCCCACGCAGGCGTGGAATCCGGCCACACCCCTGCCCTGTCCCCTGCCGAGGCGCTCACACAGACGGCCGCGGCCTTGGCTAGCGTGACGGTGACCTACACGCCCCCGCTCTCGCCTACCCCACCCAGCGTCAACGCGGTGGCCGCCGCACCCGGGCAGTGGCGGCCGCACAAAGAGTTCACGCCCACCCAGCGGGCTGCGCTGGAGGCGCGACCGGAGGTTGGTGAACGCTCCGAGGCGGCAGTGGCCGCGTTCGCAGCACTGTGGGATGCCAATATCCGCGACTGGCAATCCGCCCAAGAGTTCTTCGACCTGCCCGTGTTCGCCAAGTACCGCAGCCGCGCCGACCGCGGACACACGTTCTTCCAGGCCCAGCTCGACCGGTGGTCCAACTTCCGCGGCCCTGTCGACCCGGCCGACCAGGATCTGTGCGACCAGTGGCTCACCCGCGCCCGCCGCTGGATCAATCACCCCCACCTGGAAGCCGCTCTCTGCGCAATCGTCCACCACCGCTTCACCGACGGCCGCGGACTGCACTCCCGACCCATCTCATGCCGCGACCTCTCCCAGTGGCTCCACGGCGGCATCACAGCCCCCACAGCAGCGCGCTACCTCCGCGAACTCACCACCAAAGGAGTTCTCGATCGTGTTCAGAGATCCGGGTATGACAACGACGCCACCGACGCTCACCACTACACCCTGCGCCACCCCGGAACAGAGACCACAGACCTTTACCCAGGGGGTGTGCCACATGACAGGACACCCCTAACCAGCGCACTCCCCCTCCACCCCGTCTGGTCAACCCTCGGGCAACGCTGCCGCCAGCTCTACCAAGCGCTCAGCTCCCCCACCCCCACTGTGACCGCCACCCTGGCCGCCCACAGCGGTCTGGCTCCCGGCGACCGAACCTTCGGAGCCCTCGCGGTGCTCCACCGCCTAACCGAGGCGGGCCTGATTACCCGGGTGGGCCGCGGCCGGGGCACCGCCTGGACCCGCACCTCCCTGACCCTCGATGACGCCGCCGCCGCCCTCGGCGTCACCGAGCGCGCAGCTGCCGCAGCCGCGGTCACAGCCGCCGAGCGTCGCGCCTGGCACGCCCCTGACCAGGAACAACGACGTCGGGCGCTGTCAGCGCTGCATGAGCTGCGTCGCGTCTGCGACGACATCACCACCACCTACCCCGATCTCGCACCCCCTACGACGCCCCCCGACGCACCAACGGCGGCCGAGCGCCCAGCCACAGGGGCCCGGCAACTCGTGCGTGCAGCACGCACCGCGCTCACCAGCCGAATCGCCGACGCGCTCACCCCACAACGCAGAACCGCACTACCACCGTCACGAAAGGACACCCCGCGCATGCCGCCGACCACCCCACACCGAGACCATCAGCCACCGCAGCAACGACGTCGACGCACCGGCGTTTCCCGTACCGCGGCACCGGCGCCATGGGTATGTGCCACCGACACAACAACATTCGCCCGATTCCTACAGGCCGGGCGCCACCGGATCGAAGTACGCCGCACCGTACTCGACCCACCTCAGGACGGGCTGATCGACCTCGGCGACATCCCCGCCGGCGTTCAGGTCCGTATCACCGGTTGCGCAGCCGTCCTGGTCGCCAGCGGTGCCGTCCACGCCACCGACACCGCCCACGTCGAAGCCCACGGCACCACCACCGTCCACACCTACGGCCGGGCCACCGCAACAGGATTCGACGCCGCCACCCTCACCGGACACCACCACAGCCAACTGCAACTCTGTGACCGCGCTCGAGCAGCCGGCACCGATCAGACCAGCATCATCGCCTGGGACCCCGAACCGGTCATCAGCGCCAATGACCACACCCGCGTCCTCATCGCCGCACCCGAACTCGCACCCACCGCAGACCTCCACCTCCGCGGCGACGCACACCTCTACACCCCGATCCGCTGCTCCCCCACCGGCCCCGCCCGCACCCACGTCACCCACACCACAGACCCCTTCGCCGCCGCCGGCGTCCAACCCGCCCACCCCTAGAAGAGAGAGCGCACCCGATGACCATCACCGTCTACACCAAACCCGCATGCGTCCAGTGCAACGCCACCTACAAAGCCCTCGACAAACAAGGCCTGGACTACGAAATCGTCGACATCACCCAAGACCCCGCAGCCCGCGACCACATCATGGCCCTCGGCTACCTCCAAGCCCCCGTCGTCATCGCCGGCGACAAGCACTGGTCCGGCTTCCGGCCCGACCACATCAAGGCACTGGCGAAAGAGGCATCGTTGTCGTCAGTTGCCTCATGAGCACGGTTAGACCATGACAGTTCCCGCAGATCAGGCGACCGGGCTAGGGCCGCTGGCTCACGCCGCCCGGCGTCTGTCCGGGCAATCGTCGATCGTGGCCACTGGGGGCTCCTGCATCAGAACATGGACAGTCGGTCAGCTTCGGCTGGCGGTGCGTTTGGCAGCAACGCTGCTAACGCAGTCAATGAGGGTAATAACGGTATTAGCAGCCCTAGCGACGCAGGACATAGGGGATTGACTGTCGGCAACCAATGGGGTCACCAGGAGACGGCCTCGCGTTCCCCCTTTGACGCGGCGACTGACGACATCAATAGCAGTATTACTGCCTAACCCGTCTTGCGGTGGCAGCGCTGGCTGTCGAGGAAGATGCAGGCGGTCGGCGCATAATGGCGGGCAGGCGGGTGTCACCTATGACTGTAATGATGGCATTAAGGGTATTGACAGCGTAGGTGTGGTTGGTGATAATAGTGCTCATACCGCTAATAGCGGGAACGGCTCCTATGACAGCTTTAGCGGTTTCGGCAGTTAAACAGTCAATGCTGCTATTAACGTCTATGACCACATGATCCGAACGACAGGCACGGAGAGGCACGCACACCATGGCAGCGTCTGAGGCAATTCATCGAGACAGAGTGGTAGCCGTGATCAACGGCAAAGGGGGAGTCCTCAAGACCACCCTCACAGCTAACATCGGCGGCCTCTTGGCTCACAGCGGGTATCACGTGCTCCTGGTGGACCTCGACCCACAGGGAAACCTGGCCGAAGACCTTGGCTACACGGAAACATCTACCGATGACGAGGGGGCGGCCCTAGCGCGAGGCCTCATCGTCGGAGGCGACATAGAGGTCGTCAAAGACGTTCGCCCTAACCTCGACGTCCTTCCCGGAGGCACGAAGTTGGAGGAAGCGACCGCCGCGCTGGTCGCCAGGGCGGGCCGTGATGCGGTGGGGGCGAAGCTCGCGCTAGCCTCCATTCTCGGCCCACTGACCAGTGAATACGACCTTGTGCTCATCGACTGCCCGCCCGGCGATGAAACCCTTCAAACAGCGGCTGTCGCCGCCGCTAGCTGGGCGTTGGTGCCCACAAAGACCGACGCCTCAAGCCTGAAAGGCCTGTACGCAGTCGCGAAACGACTCGAGTCGGTCCTCGACATCAATCCCGATCTCGACCTACTGGGCGTCGTGCTGGCCGGCGTCAGCACGTCGGCCACCACAGTCAAGAAGCGCGCCCGGACAGCGATTTCTGAGGCCTTCGACGACGACGCTGTCGTCTTCGAAGCGGCGGTGCGGCACTCCGAAGCCACCGCAGAGGCAACCCGGGCCCGTGGACTGCTGGTTCACGAGCTGGACAACGTGGTACGCACAGGGCCGAAGTGGTATGAGATTCGCCGCGGCGAAGCCAAACCCCAGTCTCTGGCCCCCCAGTCATCGTCATCTGTTGCCGACGACCTAATGGCTGTCGCCCAGGAACTGGTGCAACGTGTGACTGCCGCAGAAAGCGAGGCCGAAACAGCATGACCGAGGAGACTCCGGATCGCATCATCTCAGGCCTACCCAGCCGTCCTACCAAGGCGGCCGAACCTGCTGGAGGGGACCTTCGCCGCCTACGGAAGAAGAACCGCGAGCAACAACCCCGAGTGACGGCAACTGGTCCGCAGAACCGAGCGCCGGCAACCACTCAGGCTGCACCTACTGCCCCTGCGGAGCGGTCCGAACCGCAGGAAGAACTCACAACGCGGTCGACGATCTACTTCCGTAAACCCAACCTCACACGAGCCCGCCGCGCATTCCGCGCCACACAGCACCTGGAAGGGGACCGATCGTGGTCAGACTTCGTTGACAAAGCTGTGGCCGCCGAAACACGGCGACGAGAAGCCGCGCACAACCACGGCGACGCCTTCGGAGGCCCTGACGGGCCGCTAGCCGCAGGTCGACCCCTGGAGACCTAAGTAGCCAGTTCTGAAACGTCAATGACAGCAATAACGCTAAGCAGTGAAAGGTGGGTCGAGCGCCGTGACCGGACGAGCCACCAGCGCTGACGATCACGCGATGATCGTCACCTCCACGAAGGTGCTGTCCCCGTCGGGGATCGTGTTGGTGGACAAGCCGGTGGATTCGGTCGACAAGCTCTTGAAGGTGTTGGAGTGGCGTCAGCGCAGGCAGCCGTTGTCCCCGGCGGGGTTGCCGGCGCAGGTGTGGGTGATCGACGCCGCGTGCGCACAGCTCGGCTGGGGCCCGGACGATGTCGATCCGGGTGACGAGGCGGACTACTCCGATGAGGAGCTGCGTGAGGGCCGGATGAAGACCGATGTGATCGCCCGCCTGGATGACGCCACCCGCGAACTCCTCGGCCCCTACCTGACGCCGCAGGGTGAGGACGGCTGGCATCTGTACCAGCCGGGGGAGGAGATCGGCTACCGCCTGCACCTGTCTCACACCGCAGGCAACCGCAAACTGATGGTCGATGTCATCCTCGAGGGCTGGGCATGGACTGCACGCATCAACCACGACCGCATGGGCATCCTCGGCTCGGAAACCGCAGGCACCCTCATCGATTTCGATGACGAGATGGACACCGCCCGCGAACTCGCCCGCCGATTGTGCTGGCATGTCGACCACCTCGGCGTCCTGCCTGGGATCACTCCCGCACGTACCGGGGCGGTGATCCTCGACCGGATCTTCCGGGACCGCCGCAAGACCGGGCGCGGCACCATCGTCGATGCGCCAGTTCCGTTGCCGCCCATCGATATAACCGACGCCGACGAACTTGAACCGGTCATCGTGTGGTCGCGTGGCTGGATCGACACCGAGGAACTCGACGCCGCCGATGAGCTGGTGACGATCGACCAACGCGCCTCGTATCTGGCCAGTGCCGGCATGATCAACCTGGGATACGGCGAACTCGTCCACCACAGCACCGGCGCCGAGGAACTCGCCCACACCAGTAGCCCTCTTCCGTTCGGTGTTTGGCAGATCACGCTGCCGGCCGCCGACACCCTCGCCCTGCCGGACAAACTGCCCCTGCCGCATCCGCGGATGCGCACCGACCGGCCCGTGACGACCTGGGTGACCACCGAGACGATCATCAGCCTGACCGCACCCATCCCGGATGGGGGAGCGGGCCTCGACATCGCGGATCTGGCGATCTCCGAGTCCTGGACCACCACCGACCAGGGGCAGGTGCTCAAGCGGTGGAAGGAACTGCTTGCTGCCGCCCGCAAAGCCGCTGTGGAGGCCGATGATCCAATCCTCAAGTCGATGGTCACCGACATCTACAAGGGCTACCTCGGCCGCATCGCCGGTGACCGCAACTGGGATTCCCACATGCGCCACCACTACCAGCCGATCTGGGCTGCGGCCATCAAGGCTCACGCCCGCCACCGCTCCCGCGCCAAAGCTATGAAACTCGCACGCGAACACAATATTTGGCCCATCAAAGGCCTCACTGACGCCTGGACCTACCTCGCACCCGCGGGTGCCGATCTCGCCGACGAACTGACCTACCTCGGCAAGTTCGTGATCGAGAAGCGGCGCCCGCTCGACGACGACGTCATCCTCGCTCTGCTCTCAGCAACTACACCCACCGAGGTGCGCAAGGCGATCAACACCGCCTACACTGCCTCCGGCCAACCAGACGACGATGACTCCGCCACAACTGATCTCACACCCGAGAATGACACGGCCACCACCGCGGAGGTGGTGAGCTGATGGCCCAGTTCCGGCCGCGCCGTCGCGAACGCCGCGACGAACCCACCGCCACCACCACCGCGGCCGCCGGCCGGCAGGTCTCCGTCGCAGCCGGCACCGCGGCTGATCTCGCGCGCGCCGATGCGGGTCTGGTGGGGGAGCGCACCCCTACCGACCACCTCGGCACTATCGGCTACGACGCCGCCTGTAAAGCCGCCCAGGACGCCGGCCGCCGCCCACCCTCACGGCGCACCTTCCGCCGCTGGAAACAACAGGGACGCATCCCCGATGACCGCACCGCCGACCTCGTCGCACGCCGCGCCGAGATCACCCGCATGGGCGGCGTCGCCGGAGCCGCACGACAACTCGGCCGCTCACCGAGTGCCGTCTACGACTGGCGAGCCGGACGCACCAAGAGTCTGCGTCCCGACGCCCAAGGCCGCCTCGTCGATGCACAAGTCGCCCAACGCCTCATCGACAGCGGCGTCGACGTCTCCCGCATGCGACCAACCATCCACTTCACCGCCGACGTCCACGCCCGCACCGACGGCGGCAACTACGACTACCGCATGGCCAAATCCTTCGACTTCGGCGGCCCCCAAGGCCTCGACCACACCCAGATGAGCCGCCAACAAATCGCCGCCCTCGGCGACGCCCTGGCCCGTGACGACCACGCACGCGTCGCAGCCATCCTCGAAGAACACGCCTCGGTCAACTTCGCCGCCTTCGACGACTTCGACGACGACACCGGATTCCACTTCGACGGCGTCCGCGACTTCCGCATCGACTGGAACTGACATGACGGACGCAACCAGACCGACGAGCCCAGATCTGCTACTGACCCTCGACTGTCTCGTAGAACTGGTCGACAGGGTCGAACACGCACGTGGCCAGGCCCTGGCGATAGGGGAGTCCTCGGCGGTCAAAGCCGCCTTCCATGCCGCCGGTTCGGTCAGCCCGCCTACCGCCAGCTACACCCGTGGCGTCGAGGTTGACCGGTTCTACGCACTCCTGGCCACCACCAACCCCGACCTCGCCGAACAGTTCCGCACCCACCGCGCCGGCACGCAATCGCCCGCTCCCGCGCCCTGAGCGGTCCTCAGGCCGCCCAGCAGCGCGCGATCGAGCAACAGTGCCTGCGATTCAGCCGTGGCCGCCTGAGGCCCGATACGCTGACATCAACCCGAGATCCACGATCGCCACCACCGAAGGGACACCAGTCGATGGCACACGACGTAGGGCAGGGCTCGTTCGACGAGCTGGCCCCCGAGCTGTTCACCGTGGCCACTGTCGACACCCCGACCTCGGGTTACCGGGTGCCGGCGGTGCTGGAGATCGTCGGCGTCACCTACCGCCAGCTCGACTACTGGGCGCGCACCGGGTTGGTCACCCCGAGTGTGCAGGCCGCCGCCGGGTCCGGATCGCAACGGCTCTACAGCTTTCGCGACATCCTCGCGCTCAAGATCGTCAAACGCCTCCTCGACGCCGGGATCTCGTTGCGCAACATCCGCACCGCGGTCGAGTTCCTTGCCGACCGCGGCACCACCGACCTCGCGCAGACGACCCTGATCAGCGACGGCACCACCGTCTACGAGGCCACCTCCGATGCCGAAATCATCGACCTGCTCCACGGCGGGCAAGGCGTGTTCGCCATCGCCGTCGGCCACACCCTGACCGATCTGGCCGGCACCGTGCACCAATTCCCCGCCGAAGACGCCACCCCCACCGCAGCGGCGGCCGTCGACGACCTCGCGCAGCGACGCAATGCAGCCGTGTCCGAAGCAGTCTGATCAACGAAGCAACTGGAGGTCTGTGTAGTGGTTGACGTGCTGTCGAAGCCCGTGGGCGTCTACATGATGACGCTGTGGTGGCATTCCCGCGGCGACGAGGTCGCCAATGCCGAACTCGCCGACATCCTCACCGCACGAGGATTTCTCGACGCCACCGCGGACATGAGTGTGTCGCGAGAGCGCAGTGCTGCGGTGCATGCGGCGTCCGAAGACGAGACTGCCCGCGAGTTGCTCGCGCAGTGGTGTGTCACAACCCGTGCGCGCCGTGGGGGAGCGGGCGTGCAGCACCCCTCCCACTGGTTGCCGCAGGCAACCGCGGCCATGGCCGCAGAGACCGACCCCGACGCCGTGAACCGCCAACACCATCTGGTGATCGACATGGTGACCAAGCTCCCGCCCTCCGACGCTGCCGACCCCGCCGTCTCCCAACAGATCGCCGAGCACTTCCACACCTACAACACCCACGCCATCCACCAGGGCCGCAGTCCGAGCCGGTGGCCACGCGAGTGACCAGATGACCACGACCACTGCCACGAAGTGCGCGTTGATGATCGACGCGTCCACCACCCAGGACCGTGACGACGCGCTCACCATCACCCCCACCACCTCAGGCTGGGACGTCGCGGTGTTCGTGGCCAACGTCGCCGACCTGGTGCCGACCGGATCGCCAGCAGACCGCACCGCCGCGACCCGGGTGGAAACCCGCTACCGCGCCACGGGCACGGTGCCGATGCTCGGAGCGCAGCTCGAGCACGCCGCAACCCTGTCGCCGACCCACGACCGCGACGCCCTCGCCATCCACCTCCGGGTGAGCGCCGCCGGCGACGTGGCTCTGGCCGGCCTCGACCGCGAGGTCCTCGCGGCGGGGTCGTGTGTAGCGATCACCCACGATCAAGTCACCACGATCCTCGACAACCCCGAGCACGCCCACCACGGGCAGCTGTCGGCGGCCGCGCAGCTGGCGCAGGTGCTCACCGGGCGGCGGCGCGCAGCGGGGGCGTTCGTGGTCTACGACCTCACCCGCGGGCTGGTCTCAAGTGAAGACGGCCGCCTGCTGGCCTTACCGGAGGGCCACAACGCCGCGGCGTATGTGATCGTCCAAGAGTTGATGATCGCCGCGAATACCGTTGTGGCGCAGTACGCCATCGACGCCGAGCTGCCGATCCTGTTCCGCAACCACCTCCGCAACCCCGTCGCACCCGCTGACGTCGACCGGCTCGCCGATTTGGCCGCCGCGCTGTCCACGGTCACCACCACCACCGAACTGGCCGCGTTGCAAGGACAGCTCAACACCGCGATCTCCAAAGCCACCTACGGCGCAACCGTCCGCGGGCACATCGGATTGCAGGTCCCGGCCTACACCCACGCCACCTCCCCGTTGCGGCGCTACGCCGACCTGGTCACCCAACGCCAACTCCTGGCCCACCTCGACAACGCCGAACTGCCCTACACCGCAGAACAGTTGGCCACCATCGCCCACGCCCTGGCCGCGATCACCGCCGAACGTGACGCCGACTCGGAGACAGCGCAGAAAGCCCGCACCCGCCGAGCGAACCAAGCGGCGATCGCCGCCGGCGACCTGTCGCACATGAACGACCGCGAGTTCCTGCGCGTGCTACGCCTGGGCACCCAAGCCGCACCACCGGCATCGGTGGCCACCGAGCTGACCGAACGGGCTACAGCTGGGCGGTTGCACGCCGGGCACATCGCGGTGCTCTACACCACCGATCACCCCGACTGGAAGACACTGCGCGCCACCCTCACTGCACGGCTACGCGCCGAACACGCGTACCTGGCGCCCTCGGCGATCTCGGCACTCCAGCAGATCGACGGCGGACAAATCGTCACCCCCACCCTCGACACCGACACCTTCGGCCCACCCCACCAACGCACCTTCGCCACCCGCGCCCACCTCGAGGACATGACCACCCGCTGGCACACCGGCCCGGTCAAGAAGGCCACCGAGCACGCTGCCCTGTGGGACCTGCTCGACATCATCGGCGGCCACACACCCTCTGCCGACCCCACCACGCCACCACCCGCGCCCGAGTCGACACCGGCGGTGGCGCCGCCGTGCACACCTGCCAACCACACCCCGCCCCCGGCGGCCCCGAGGACCCCCACGCGAACAGGGGCCTGGGATGCGTTCGCGCTACACGCTGCGCTCGGCGGCGACGACGACACCCGGCGCGCGCGCCGCCGCGCCAACGCCCTGAAAAACCCGGTCGGCTGGCTGACCACCCTCGCCCCCACCATCGGCGCCGGCGAACTGCACGTCGACACACACCCCGAGGGCCCACCCCATCAGCGGATGTTCACCGTCACCCTCACCGCCGGACCCGCCCACGGAACCGCAGCCGCACCGAGTATCAAAGCGGCCAAGACCGCTGCCGCCCACGCCGCAGTCACCGGCCTGTTCGACAACCTGCCAGCGGTGGCCGCCACCGCTTCGGACCACGATGGCGGGGCATGAGCACACCCGTCATCCCCGGAGATATCCACACTGCGCCGCTGTATAGCCCCGCCCGGCGACGCGAAAGGGCGCGAACCCCGGCCAGGTCGGCGGCTTCCCTCCGCGTTCCTCACCGGACGTCCGCGCCCGTGCACCCGATACTACAGATAGACTCGAATATGTGTTCGAGGAGTGGTCTGATCGGCGGACGCTGCGGGTGTCATCTCGCAGGACATCGGTGACAGTTCTACATCAAGACATCGGTGACAGTGTTGGGGGTGTAGGTGGTGACACTTCGCCTTGTGGCGGCGCTAGTCAGAGGGCTAACCGTGGGACGTTTGCACGGATGGGTGACAGTCGGGGTGTCGTGCCGCGTTTCCTCCGAGTTGGCCGAACGCACTCGCGTGGCTTGGCATCGGAGGTGCGGTTCTACGATTGCGTCAGGCCTGCTGACTCTGGAGCGCACGCTGGCGAGTACCAGTACCTATGACGATTCGGCCGTCGAGTGTGGCTCGCGTTCATCACTTCCGCCTGGCCTCGGGGGATGAGTCTCGGCAGCTTTCGGGATCTCCTGAGAGTCTGACCGACCGGCGGTCGGATACATCACACTCACGCTCACGCACTAGCGCCCAGTTGAGACCGATGACATTGATATGAGGCTTGTTGCCTGGCCAATCTGGAAGTACCGAGGTCGGACTCCCAGATTGGTTGTTACTCAGCAACCCATTTCGACGTTGGCGCTGAGAAGTCCAGACGTATTGCCCTGGCTAATATTTCGGGCGACGACAGTCTTCGCGTCAGAACATGTCTGCGAGTGCTTTTGTTCCGGTCCAGAGTTCGGCGATCGGTGCGCATGCTACGTCAGGATCGGCTGCGGCTGCGGCCTCTGCTTTCTCTCGGTCGGCGTAGATGTTAACGCGGTTGCAGTAGATGACGCGGATATCTCCGCCGTGGGCGGGAGCGAGGGTGAACCACGCCTCGGGATGGGAGAGGTCATCGAACCCGGTCGGGATGACGGTGAAGGTGATGGTGTCTCCCGATGCCGGACAGACAGTCGACGATGGCGCGAAGGTGCCCAGGATGATCGGAAACATCACGATGTCGCAGACGCACCAGTTGTAGAACCGGCGACCGTAGATCTCGGAGATGTGCACCGCCGAACGCTCATCGCAGATCAGGGAGATCCCCGCACCCACGATGTCGCCGGCAGCGTTGGTTTCGAGGTGGTAGTCACGGTCCTCGAAGTAGCGGATCATGCCCGTGTCCCGGTCGGCCTCGGGCAGCATATCGTCGGCCACCGCCGTCGGCAGAGGGCCGTGTTCCATCAGGTAGTTTGCGATCTTGGCGCCCTCGCGAATGAGTTCCTGACCGGCAGGTGTGCGCCACTTCCGCAGTAGCGCCTGATCAACATCGTGGTACTTCGCCTTCTGTGCCGGGGTCATCGTCATAAGTGATCGCCTTTACTGTGAGCGCGGCGGGGATCTGGTCGGCCGCTCTTGCAAAACCCTACCATACGTATGGTAGGGTCCGGGGGTGGCCACGAAACCGGAGATACTGGATGCGGCGCTGGCGGTGTTCCGGCGCGGTGACGCGTTGACCATTGATGCGGTGGCGCGGTCGGCTGGTCTGACCAAGCCGGGGGTGGTGCACCACTTTGCCACCAAGGAGGTGTTGACGGTCGCGGTCCTCGATCACCTGCTGGACAGGTGGATTCGCGAGCTGACACATCGAGCGGGAGAGCAAGCGAGCGCCGCGGACAGGCTGCGCGCGTACGTCGAATACACCCTCCTGGGCGATATGGATCCCGCTGATCTCGCACTGCTGGCAGAGCCTCGCCTGCGCGACAAACTGTCCGCGCGGTGGGCGCAGCGCATGAATCCGTGGTTCGGAGAAACCGACGATCCCCAGATCGTCGCGGCCAGACTCGTCGCCGACGGGGCATGGATAGACAGATGTCTGGGCATGCTCGAGCTGTCGAGAGCGCAGCGCCTGTCCGTCGTCGAAGTGGTATTCACGCTGATCGACCAGGAGGGGTCGCACACATGAAGTGGTCATTTCTCGCTGTCGCTATTGCCTTGGAAGTCACCGGGTCGCTGTCGTTGAAGGGCGCCCTGGACACACCAGGGTTGTACGCCCTGGTAGCAGCGGGCTACATCGGTTCTTTCCTTGCCCTGTTCGGGTCACTGCGCAACGGCATGAAACTGGGTGTCGGCTACGGAATCTGGGGCGCAAGTGGAGTCGCGTTGACCGCAGTGATGTCTCTCGTCGTGTTCGACGAGCCGATCACCATCGTCATGGGCCTGGGCATCGTCGTGGTGATGGCCGGTGTACTGCTCGTCGAAGTCGGCTCGCAGATCGCTCAAAAGAACGCGGAGGTCACCCAGTGAACGCACTTGCTCTCGTAGCACTCGTCTGCGCAATCCTCGGTGAAGTGGGGGCCACCATCTCCCTGCGTATGGCTACCACCGGCAGCAGAAAGTGGTGGGTCGCGGTCGCCAGCGGTTACATCTTCGCGTTCGCCATGCTCTCGATTGTTCTGGCCGAAGGAGTCGCACTCGGTGTCGCATACGGTATCTGGGCCGCCGCTGGGGTCGCGATCACCGCGGTACTGAGCCGTGTCTTCTTCAAAGAGCCACTGACCTGGATCATGAGTGTCGGTCTCGTCCTCATCGTCGGCGGCGTACTGCTCATCGAACTTGGCGCAGCACACTGACTGACTAGGAACCTGCGGCGAACGCCCGGCGTTGTTCGCGCACACAGCAGTCATTTGTGGTGACAGCCGGGACCGCATCCCCTGCCGCGCGCTCGGTTCTTGCGCTCCTAGGGATATCCCGCGACCCCCTGTTGCAGGGGTAGCAATCAGACCGGCACCCCCGTCTTCGATTCACACGACGACACTCAACGCTCAGGCAGTGCCTGTTAATGAACCCATTGACGAGGAATGATCAAGACCTGTGGATCTGGGAGGGCGTGCCTTTCCGCAAATATGATCCCGGTAGTCACTTGATCAAGTCAGCGTTGCAGCGCTGGCGGAAAGGCACGCCTCGTGCTCACGGTAGTCAACACCAATGAAGGTTCCAACCCGGCCGACGATCAGAGCCGCTCGATCCTCGATGAGATCGTGCGTGACGGCGCCCGACAGATGCTTGCCGCGGCGCTACGCGCGGAGGTGGCCGCCTACATCGACCAGTTCGCCGATCAGGTCGACGAGAACGGGCACCGACTGGTAGTCCGTAACGGGTACCACAACGCGCGGGAGGTGATGACCGCCGCGGGTGCGGTCACGGTGATAGCACCGCGGGTCAATGACAAGCGTGTCGACCCCGAAACCGAGGAGCGGCACAAGTTTTCGTCGAAGATCTTGCCCGCGTGGGCGCGTAAAAGTCCGGAGATCTCCGCGGTGCTGCCGTTGCTGTATCTACATGGGCTGTCCTCGGGTGATTTCGGGCCGGCGCTCGAGCAGTTCCTGGGGTCGGGCGCCGGACTGTCGGCGGCCACGATCACCCGGCTGACCAAGCAATGGCAGAAAGAGGCCGCCGCCTTCGCCGACCGGGCTATCACCGCCGACTATGTGTACCTGTGGGTCGACGGTATCCACCTCAAGGTGCGTTTGGAGCAGGAGAAGCTGTGCCTGCTGGTGATGATCGGGGTCCGCGCCGACGGCAAGAAGGAACTCATCGCAGTCGCTGATGGGTATCGGGAATCGACCGAGTCGTGGGCGGATCTGCTGCGGTCGTGCAAACGCCGCGGCATGCCGGCGCCGGCTCTGGCCGTCGGGGACGGGGCGCTCGGCTTCTGGGCCGCGATCCGGGACGTGTTCCCCGACACGCGTGAGCAACGATGCTGGTTCCACAAACAAGCCAATGTTCTTGCTGCGCTACCGAAATCAGCCCACCCCAACGCGATCAAGGCGATGCAGGAAATCTACAACGCCGAAGACGAACACCACGCCCGCCAAGCGATCACCGCGTTCGAGAAAGCCTACAGCGCCAAGTACCCGAAGGCCGTGGCCAAGATCGTCGATGACGACGACGTGCTACTCGAGTTCTACCGGTACCCGGCCGAACACTGGATACATCTGCGCACCACCAACCCGATCGAGTCCACGTTCGCGACCGTGCGACTGCGGACCAAGGTGACCAAAGGCCCCGGATCACGGGCCGCCGGCATCGCGATGGCCTACAAGTTGATCGAGGCTGCCCAATCGAAATGGCGGGCGGTCAACGCACCGCACCTGGTGAAACTGGTCCGTGACGGCGCCACCTTCGAGAAAGGCAAACTCGTCGAACCCGACCCCAACTCAGACTCCGAGGAGGCCGCCTGAAACTCGCCCATCCACAGGTCTTGACAATAACTCCCCATTGACCCTGTCGTGCGCCTGGCGATCTCGCAGTGGCCTGATGATGCACCGCGCGGGGCGGTCTCGACGTTCTGCGCCGAACACGGGATATCCCGAAAGTCGTTCTACAAGTTGCGTAAACGAGCGAAAGAAGAGGGGCCCTCGGCGGTCCTCGAACCTCGTACTCGCCGCCCGAAGTCGAGCCCGTCAGCGTTGAGCGATGACGTCAAGTTACAGGCGGTGGCCGTGCGTGCCGCCCTGGAGGCGTCGGGTCTGGATCACGGACCGATCAGCGTGCACGACAAGATGCAGTCGATGGGGCTGGTGCAGGTGCCCTCGACGGCCTCGCTGGCGCGGATCTTCCGCGAGGCCGGTGTCGCGCGGCACGAGCCGAGGAAGAAACCGCGTTCGGCGTGGCGGCGGTTCGTCTACCCGGCGCCGAATGCGTGCTGGCAACTCGATGGCACCGATTACGTTCTCACCGGTGGCCGCAGATGCGTCATCCTGCAGCTCATCGACGATCACTCGCGCTACGCCGTGGGCTCGCACGTGGCCGCAGGCGAAACCGCTGACGCCGCGATCGCCGTGTTCGACAAAGCCGTAGCTGCCCACGGAGTACCCCAACGGCTGCTCACCGACAACGGGCCCGCGCTCAACCCCTCGCGCCGCGGCCGCCTCGGCCAACTCGTCGCACACGTCCGCGCGCTCGGGGTAGAAACGATCACCGGCAAGCCCTACAAGCCCACCACGCAGGGCAAGAACGAACGTTTCCACCAGACGCTGTTCCGCTACCTGGATAAGCAACCGTTGGCCGACACCCTGGCCGAGCTGCAAGCCCAGGTCGATTCGTTCGATCACATCTACAACACCCAGCGACCTCATCAAGGCCTGCCGGGGCGGGTCACACCGCTGACCGCCTGGCAAGCAACAGCGAAAGTCGACGCGCCGCACCCGATCGCCGGTGCACTGCTGTTCGATCGGCCGACCCCGCGACCGCGGCCCGCGCCCCGGCCACCCACCGATCTGCCCGAGGGTGTCCTGGTCAGGACCGTCAGCACCTCGGGCACTATCAGCGTGGACACAGTGACCTACATGGTCGACGTGGACTACGCCTTCGACCAGGTCCTCGTCGCCGCCGACGACAGCACGATCGTCATCGCCAGCACCGACGGCGAAGTCCTTGTCGAACATCCCCGACCGGCTCCCGGAGTCAGCTACGTCGGCAACCGCCGACCTCGCGGCCCGCGTCCCACGAAGACCAGACCGTCACCGAAGTCCTGATGCACCAAGTGTCACCGATGTCCTGACGCAGAACTGTCACCGATGTCCCGATACATCACAGGCGGACGCTGCGGGTGTTCGACCCGCCGCGCCCGGTGTGGGTCGACATGGCCGCGGCGGGCATCTCAGGCGGGTTCACCCCGGCCAACACGGTCCCGCTGCGAGTCCGCACCGGCGGCGCGCGCCTCGAGCAACGCATGCAGGGCTGGCAGCACGCCTGGCTCCAAACCAGCCAAGGCAGATGGGTCGCGGTGGTCTCGGTGCACGTGGCCAGCGCCAACGAGCAATCCCAAGCCTCGATCCCGCTCACGGTCGCCGCGGCGGCAATCCGTCCCGCCGAGCCGGCGGCGAACATTCCACCGGCCGGCACCACCGACGACGTCTGTGCGCGTGAGCGACGGTAGCCGGAATCTGCTGCTACAGTGTGGAGGGTGCGTTGAACCGACGCAACATCGGGCCGTCGAGGCCAACCTAGTCGATAGGGGTACGTTTCATGTCTCTGCCTACTTTTGCATCGGCCGGGTTTCCGGGCGGTAAGCGAGCATTGCTGGTGAAGCCGGCAGTCGCGGCTGCGCGTCTGGGGGTGTCGCGCGGGTCGTTCGACAAGCTCCTGGCCTCGGGCATTCTGCCCAATCCGACGCCGGCCGATTTCGTCGACGCACTCGCTGCCCGCCCGCAGTTACAGGTGGTCGACGGGGAACTGACGGTGCTGCGGACCGCGGCCCGCGCCGAGGCCTACGACGCCGACCGGGAATGGATCGGGTTCCACGTCGAGCACACCGACGACGAGCTGGAAGCGACGTCGCTGCGGTGGTGGCGCTCGGATGCGGACAAGGTGTGCGACAACCGGCTGTACGCGGTGACGGTCGCGACGATCCCGGTCGCGGTGTACGAGATCACCGGCGTCATCGACACCGAGCAGCGCACCACCGAGACGGGCCTGCGATACCACTACAGCGGTCGGCTGTTGGCCCGGCTTGGTGGGCCGCGCCCACGAAGCGTGGCCGACTACACCGTCGCCGGACCCTCGATCGAGGACCTGGCCGGGATCCGGATCGGTGAGGACGACGAGCTTTACGAGCGGACCCGTCAGATCATGGCCAGCCGGATCGCGGTCGACAGTGGAGGGCCGATCGGCTACCTCGAGGCCACGACCGCGGCGAGCAAGTGACAGGGGACGGCTCATGACCGAGAACATCGAATCTGTCGGCGGGATCAGCGATCGCCGCGCCCCCAAGCGCGACCGCGCCGCCCTCGGGGACCTGACCCTCATCGTGCGACCACCCGGGCGGCCGGCGCAGACCCGCGCGTTCACCGACGCCGAGCGCGCCGCCGCGGACGCGTACGCGCGGGAAACCGGCGCCAGCGTCGAGCACCTCGGCACGGCGTGAGCACGGTGATGGGTCGATGACCGCGTACCTGTGGGGTGTGGCGACTCTTCCCGCGATCGCCTACCTGGCCTTCGGCCCGGTCTTCGGCTGGCACCTGTGGAAGGAGTACCGGCACACCGAGCACTGGCAGCACCAGTCGCCGTGGGTTCCGGCGCCGTTCTACACCCGTAATCGGTGGACCGTAGGCGCCTTGGCGATCCTGGCCGCTGTCGGACTGTGGCCACTGGTGGCGGCAGCGGGGCGGTTCAGCGACTGGAATTGGCGACGTCGGCACAATGCCGCGGCCCGCCAGTCGCGGCCGGCGTCCACC
This sequence comes from Gordonia sp. p3-SID1431, assembly GCF_025143765.1. Classification (NCBI taxonomy): domain Bacteria; kingdom Bacillati; phylum Actinomycetota; class Actinomycetes; order Mycobacteriales; family Gordoniaceae; genus Gordonia; species Gordonia sp. p3-SID1431. The sequence goes on along the minus strand of NZ_JAMBDT010000039.1, from coordinate 7,786 downwards.
TCGAGCACGACGGTGGCCGGCTGATGGTCTGCGATCCTCGTTTCCGCCTGGCCCGGGTGTATCGCCGCACCCCCGCGGCGCTGGAGGTGCTGGCCGAGGTGCAAGCCGCGATCGACACCATCGACACCATCGACACCGGGTCCATCCCGTGGCCCGATAAGCGTCTGACCGTGTTGAGGACCGCGCATTCCCGCACCACCGGACACCCGTTGCCGGCGCGGTGGCGGCAGCTGCTGCGCGCCGCCGCACGGTGCTCGGATCTGCCGGCGTCGGGTGAGCTGGTCGCCCCCGGGGCGTTGCCGCATGTGTGGCCGTATCTGCGTGCCGCCGAACACGATCTGCCGTGGCAATTGGCCGTGGTGCTCGATGAGTGCTTCACCGAGCGTGAGTGCATCGGCATCGGCACCGGTCGGGTCGTGTTCACCGACGGGCCGGACCGGGTGCTCAAAGTCCCGTTCACCACCGTTGGTGTCACCGCCAACCGGATCGAAGCCTCGGCCGCGGCGGACAGCTTGTCGACAGTGGTGCCGATCGCGCCGTGCCAGCTGGTCGCCCACCCCGGCGTGCCCGTCGATCTGCCGTTGCTGTCGATGGCGCGGGTGCACATCCCGACCGTCGTCGACGTCGACCGACTCCCGGAGTGGGCCGGTGAGGTCGACGACCGCCAACTCGGCCTGCACGAGGGTCGCTGGGTGGCCTACGACCTCGGCGACACCACCACGGCGTGAGGCGGGAGAATATGACTTTCGCTGTCGGACACCGCGTACGCACCATCGACCTGCTGTCGTCGTTCCGTGACGCCGAGGGCCGACGGTGCGCGTTGGCCGGGAAAGTGACCGCACTCGACGACGGTGATGTGCAGGTCGCAATCAGCGCCCCCAGGGGCTGGGCGGGCAAGACGATGACGTTCTCCCCAGACCTGATTGAGCACATCGACTGACGGCGCCGCGGCCGTCAGATTGCCGTCATCTGAGCGCTGTCGGCGGCCGACCGCCGATAAGGGGACCGGCCAGCTTTTCGAGAGGACCGCCGCGGCTACCCCAGCCCTGATCGTGCGCCCGCCGGGATGGCTGGGCGCCTGTGTTGACGTCCCCGCGATGGGCATCATCATGCCGAGGCCTATGGGGTATACGTGGGAGTATACTGACTGTATATGCAGAAGACATGCGACGCGGTGTGGCATGAGAAGGGAACAGCGATGTCGACAAAGGTCAGGCGTGGACGTCCGAAGGACCCCATTGGTGAGGAGCTGCGGAGGGTGGGGGCTCAGAAGCGAGTGGCTGATTTTCGTGAGCGGCAGAAGATCGTTGAGGCGGCTATGGCTGGGGTGAACCAGAACGTCATCGCGGAGTCGTTGGAGGTGTCGCAACCGCACATCAGTCGTCTGTTGGCGGCAGTCAAGCGGCAGAACGCCGGGGCGTTGCGGGAGATCCCGCGCACCGCGTTGGACATCATCACTGAGCGCGATGCTGGCGTTATCAACGATGAGCAGATGATGCAGGCGCTCAAGGAACTCGACTACACCGATGGGCATGTCCCTAAGGTCAATGGCGTCGCCACCGACGCCTATGTGCGTGGTAGCTGGGACGATATCGAGTTCGCTTTCCAGCGCGACCGTCTCACCTTCGATCAGTACTCCGAGCTGTTCGCAGCTCGCCGCGACCGGCAGCGCAACGCTGCATCTGACGCCGGGTGAGTGCTGACGATGAGCTGCGCAACGCGGTAGCCGCCGAACTTGCTGCCCTGACCGCACACGGCGGCCCTGCGGGTACCTGGAGTTCCCGGGCTACCGCTCAGCAGTTTGCGGACGATCCATTGCGCGCCCGGGTGCGCAAGGACATCATCACTGACTACCTCGTCGACGAGCTGGCGCCTGGCGGGGGCGTGCGTGAGGCGGTGATCACCGCTGGTGTTCCCGGCGCGGGAAAGTCGACGGCGGTCAACGCGATCCTGGGCGCCGATGCATCGCAGTACCGGCGCGTGGACGCCGACGAGATCAAAGACGCACTGCTCGAGGACGCAGTCGCCAGCAATCTCTATGCGGACCTGCTGGGAAGACGGCTCGCCGACGACAAGCCCGTAGCGCCGCGCGAGCTGGCGGCCCTGGTGCATGTCGAGTCGACCCAGATCTCCGATGCGGTCCGCCGCCACGTCCTCACGAGCGGCGAGCCGATCATCATCGAGGGCACCCTGACGTGGCCCGGGCTGGGGAACATTCTGCTCACCGAGCTCCAGGACGCCGACTACACCCACGTCCGGGTGATCCTGGTTGAGGTGCCCGAACAGATCGCGCAGGAACGGGCCTTGGATCGATGGTGGCGGGTGCGCCGCGACGGAGGTGACGCGCTCGGTGGGCGGTTCACCCCGCCCGACGTCATCGCCAGCTACTACGGGTCCGATGGGATCAGCGTGTCCCGCGCCAACGCCGAGACGCTTGTCCGTGATGCCGCCGGCTACGACCTCACAGCAGAGCTGGAGGTGTGGTCGGAGTGACCGACGGCTGCGTCCAACGACCGCGACCGCGGGGCCGGGGAATACCAGGCCGCCAACGTGTGATGTAGAACACATGCGAGTGTTGGTCGAAATCGCCGGTTCTCCCGCCTAGGAGGTAGGAGGTCGACACAGAAACGGAGCGACCTCCCTCGAAACACGAAGGAGAACCGCGCCATGACCGACCACATCGAACCCAGCGACGACGGCACTGAGGGCCCGGACCAGAAGAACGTGGACCAGGGTGCTGCCGAGACCGAAGGGCCTGCCGACCCGTCTACGACCCGCCCTGATTACCGGGCTGCGTCGCGAGGTCCGATCACGCCGGGCATGGATGCCGCGGCTCGTGGCCTGCGCCAGTTCATGGCGAGTTCGGCCTACGACGACGTCCTGCGAGCGATCCGCCGGCACGCGATGCCCGAGACCCCGAAGCTGCTGCCGGATGTGGTGGTGCCGAAGGTGTTCCCGGATGTCGTGGTGCCCAAGCTCCTCCCGCCGATGCCGAAGGTGTTCCCGGATGTGGTGGTGCCGGGGGTGGACGTGCAGAAGCTGTTCAACAATGTCTCTCCGCAGGTGCACGCTGCCAGCGCGATGAAGATCAATTCGTTGCTGCCCAAGATCGGGTTGCCGCACCAGGCTCAGGTCGCCGCGGTCGCACGATCGGTGTCGGAGATGGTCAGCGGTCACCTCGTGATTCCGGACTTGTCGGCGGGGCTCCTCGGCGGCGGCGTGCTGGCGGGGATGCAGGAGAGCATCGTCTCTCTGTTCCGGGACTGGCACACCCTGGCCGGGGCCGGTCACCGTCTCGCACGGCTCGCACTATGGGCAGCGCGCGGTGCCCGCAACGCGGTCCTGCACGGTGACACCGAGGCGGTGAAGGCCTTCGCCCGGGATTGGTTGGAGTTCGCGCGGCTGCCCGCGACGATGCTCGAGGCGGTCATCGCCGCGCTGCTCGAGCCGGGCTGGGATACGACGCCGATGGACGACGACACGCTGATCAAGCATCTGCGTGCGCGCAGCAAGGCCAACCACAACCTGTGGCGCCCGAGTGACGAGACCCAGATCGGTGGCCGGTTCGTGCGGCCCTTCGATGCGCGGGTGACCGCCGATGGGCTCAGCCTCCTGGATATCACCCCGGCCCCGGATACGAAGCTGGCCGAGACCTACACCGACCCTCGGCTGCGGGACGTTCTGAGCCACTTCTCCGAGATCGAGATCGCCATCATCGAGGTGCATGCCGATGGTGGGTGCAGCTGGGCCTCGGCCGCGACCCTGTGCGGTCAGCCCACCGAACTCGGGGAGAGCATCCGCCGGCGCCTGAACCGCCGCAAGGCGCAGGTCGAAGCCCGCCGCGGACCCCGGACTGCTGCGGGTTAGGGCCGGACCCCGGGCTGCGTGGATAGCGCGGCCCGGGCCCCGGGGCGGTGGGAAGGTGAGACGGGCGCTGACCTCACGATTGGGCCTCGCGCGGGTGAGGCCGATTGTCGGATCGATGCAGCATGATCGCTCTGATCGGACTTAGCGAGCGCATGCGGGGGAACAAACGAGATGTCGGCTAGCGACGCGGTGAACTCTTGGACGGTATGGGATGGCACCTGGCACATCGCTATTGCTGCTGTGGTGACCGGGTTGGTTCTGGGGGTCGCGCTTTTCGTCTTCGGGCTCGGTGAGTCACCGGTACCGCAGATCGACAACGGCACGCTGAGGGGCTGGTCGTGGACCGCGGCGATTGTCGCAGGCTGTGCGACGGGATACCCGGTAGGTCACCACCTGGGAGTTCCTGTACTGCTTGTCGCGCTGCTCATCGCGAGTGGGGTGGGATTGGGCGGGGCGGTGTGGGGTCTGCGGCGAACGCGTTTGGCGTTGGCGCCCTACAGTGTCGGCGCACGGCTCCATAACGGTGGTCTTGTGCCGTGGCCTCTGCTGGGCGTGTGTGCTGCATCAGTGGTGACCGTGACTGTCGCAGTGAGCTTGATCGACTACTTGTTTCCACTCTCTTCGCTGGTGGAGGAACTTCTGAACAGATAGGGCCCGACGATTCTGTTGTTGCGGACGTAGTTGAGGAAGAACTCGCGTTCCAGGAGGTCGTCGAGGTGATTTGTGGTGTCGATGATGGCTCCGTTGTGGGCGGCTAGGTTCTCGCGTGCTGGCCACCGGCCGAACCGGCGCAGTTCGTCTGCGGTGATGCCTTGTGCTCGCCACTCGGGGGCGGGAAGTAGGAATCCGTCGCTGGTGTAGACGGGTGTGCTGTCGGACCATGTTGTGTAGCAGCTGATGCGTTTTCGCCGGTCACGTTCCGAGCCTCTGACGCGGCGGCGATAGATCCCGATGATCACTGCACTGGGTGCGTGCCAGGAGCCAGCCTCGGCGGGGAAGTCTGTGTCGATGTCGACTGTGCCTTCGGGCCGTACCTCATAGACGGTTCCGTGTCGTGCATCGGGGAAAGGGGTGTGTGCGTAGCGCAGCGCCCAACCGATGGCGAAAGAGGTGTTGGTGGTCAGATACACGCGGCCGGTGTCGGTGGGGTCGATCGTCGAGTGAATCGCCTTGTCGTAGTTGTCGTCAGGGAGTTGCGAGCGAGGGATGATGCGGTCGCCCACCGCGAGCCCGGGTGCGCCACCATGCCAGAACCTCAGGGAATCTGAGCCCATGCCGCGCAGGGTAGCGGATGGTAAATCCGCTGCCGTGACGGCGCAGGTCGGCCTGGTCGCGCCTACCCGGACGGCTTTCGCTTCAGGTCCCCCGGGGAGAGTGGCTACGCCATTTGCGACCACCACGTGATCGTGGCCGCTGCAATGAGCAGGGGGCGCGGCAGCTGGACGGACGCGATGAGTAGTACGAGTCGCAGAGTGGCAGGCCATCCGTGTTCGGCGGCGGTCTGGGCGAGGACGGTGATCATGTGACGAAGGTTCATGCGCAGCATCGTCGCCAACCGGGCCATGCCTCGTCACCCCGGTTCCGGGCCACTGATGGCGGTACATAAAGCCATTGATGGCGGGGGATACTGACATAACACCTTCTATGTCTAAGTTCCGCCATCAGTGGCCCCGCTAACGGTGTACAAATTGGATATGCAGAAGGGTTGGGGAGTGCTCGCTGCGAAGTTCACTCCGGAGGAGCAAGAGAAGTCCAGGCGTCAGTCGGAATGGCGTGAGCGTGCGGAGGCCAGCGCGCGAGCAGCGGCAGGTACGCGACTGAAGGACCTGGACGCTAACGAGTCAGGAATCGCGCGGGCAGTGGAAACGTACGGCGTCCTTGATCGCGGTGACCTGACGGATGTTCGCATCAGGTCGGAGTTTGTGCATCTGGGCAAGGGGGTCCGAACGACCGGTGAGCGTGATGCGACATGGGATCGTGAGCGTGACATTGCGTCACGACCCCCGATGACCAAACTCATCGCTGCGGCCGGGAGCCGGGCGCTGCCGCTGTACCTGACTGCGCTCTACCTCGCGCAACTCCAACCCCACGCGAGCACCCGGGCGTTCGTGAACGAGCTGCCGAACACGCCGCGGCGAGGGTCGCCGGCTTGCTGGGTGGACCTTGGGGGTATGCGGTTGACCAGTGATCGCCCACGAAGCCCGTCGGACAATCGACGTCGCTGGCGTCGATCCCTCACCACCGCGATCGACTCTCTCGTCGACTACCGGCTCGTCTCGCTGACCAAACCGCCCGGCCGTGCCGGCGGTTATGACCAGTTCCAAATCCTGAGGGAGGACGGCACTCAGCGGCCGTATGTGGCTGCGGGTGAGGGGGCCGCGCCGAAGACTGTGGTCCGCGTGCCCAGTGCGTTCTTCTACAACGGCTGGCACCTCGCTCTCACGCCGGCTGAAATCGCGACCCTGCTCGTCATCGCGGACAGGACGGAGCGGTTCAGAGCGACCCGTCGCACAGACGCAGTAGGTGATGCCGGCGTAGACCTCAAGGAGTCAGTCAGGTGGAGCGAGTATGGGTTGAGTGATGAGGCGTACAACTCGGTGCACATGCTTCACCAACTCGGGCTCATCGGCCTGATCGACCCCATGCCGGACCGCGCCCGCCCGCTGACGGTCGGGCGAACAGTGACTCATGCGGATGGCAGCACATCAATGGTGTTCGAGAACCGATCGCGCATCCCGTTCCGGCTCATCTATCCCCCCGAAGGCCGGCGCGTAGATGATCTTTTCAACGAGCGGGCTTTCGACGTCGTGAGGCAGGCCGTGGCCGACCGTACGACGTGATCGTGGTCCGGCAAGTCAGACCCGTCGATCAAACGGTCAACACTTTTCCGGCTGGCCGTCTCCTGTCCGGCGCCAGTCGACCCCTCCGATCCGGTAGAAGATCGTGGACGACTTCGATCTCAGTTCTCGTCCGCTGAACTCTTCGTCCGGAGCGGAAAATGGGTCGGTGTCCATGGTGATCCTCTTCGATTCGCCTGCTGCGATGGGAGCGAACGAATCCCAAGCGCGCTGCGGGCGGACGCCGTCTACGGAGGTGCCCTGCCAGCTCACGGGTTCTGTGGTGTCGTTGGAGATCTCGACGTGCACAGACTGCATCACCTTTTCGCCAGGCTGCCCGTAACCGCCTCCACCCAGCAGTCGATAGCGCACACCGCGCGCGAGTGCCTGCTCGTTTTCCAGGCGGTCTCTGACCCGTGCTTCGGTCTCGGCACGGAAGACGTGGATGGCCCAGAGGATGGTCGCGATGGTCGCGATCGCGCCGACCCAAGTACCCGCCGCCCCCGCGGTCTCAGGTGACAACTCCGCAGTGACCAGCCACCCGAGGGCGAAACCCACCCCAAGGCCACTCACCGCTATGACCCAGGCGTCCCCGCGTAATCGTCTCCAAATTCTCTGTCCCACCGACCTATTCTGTCCCACCCCTTGAAGGTCTTGGTGAACTGGTGATCGCCCCTCGAGTGTTGATGCCGGCGCCAGGATGACGCAGCTGCGCCCCAACCGTGGTGGCTGAGGCGCAGCGGGAGGTTCTGTATCTGGTCAGTAGGCGTTGGGGTTGCCGCTCTTACGCCACAACTTCCGGGCCCCCACCACAAAGTCGCGGCCTCGGGCGCTAATGCTCAGGAAGTTGTCGAACTCGTAGGCGAACCGGAACTCCGGCTGGTCCTGCTTGCCGGTGGAGACCGGGTCGAGTGCTTCGATGGTCAGCTTGTTGATGGCGGACCAGGGATAGAAGTGGATGGCGGGCTTTGCCTCGGCCTCACCGGTCACGTACACGATTCCGCGTTCGGTCGCGATGTAGGTCTGCCAGAGATCGTTGGGAAGGTGGGCCGTGTAGTGGGGGGGAGTCCGATACGGCTGCG